>NZ_CP146612.1:1500000-1772240 GCF_037094495.1 Dehalogenimonas sp. W | reverse complement strand
GTAGCAACTGTCTTGGTTAGGCATATTTCCACTCAGTACGGTGTTTGATAATTGCATTCAAGATGGTAAGTAGACGTCTCATGCAAGCGACCAGTGCCAGCTTTTTCGCTTTACCGTGGCTCAGGAGGTGATAATAGAACTCGCTGATTAAGGGATTGTACCGAATACCTACCAGGGCCGCCATGTAAAGTGCAGCCCTGACCGTGGCCCGGCCTCCCCAAATCATTCGTTTGCCTCTCATGGCTCCGCTGTCTCTATTGAATGGTGCCACGCCAACCAAAGCTGCTATCTGTTTACGATTCAGGGTGCCCAGTTCAGGCAATTCAGCCAGAATAACCGCAGACAGTACATTACCGATGCCCGGCACGCTCTTTAACAACTCGTCCTTTTCACGCCATACCGGACTGTTTTGAATCATCTGCTTCAAATCATCGTCTATGCGGCTGAGTTCCTCACGCAACCATGCGATGTGAGCAAGAATGTGGAGTTTAATTTCTTCATGATAAGGTTTGTCCAGACGGGAAGTCTCCGCTTTGACCATATCAGATAACTGGCGGCGCCGGCTTACTGTAGCCTTGAGCCTCAAGGCCTGGTCATCGTTCACCGGCCGTATTGCCGGCTTGATGACCGCCGCGAAACTGGCAATGACCGATGCATCAATCTTGTCTGTCTTGGCCAATTTGCCTATTGCCCGGGCGTATTCCCTGATCTGGCGGGCATTGACGACCACCACTTTTACGCCTTCAGCGGCCAGAGCCACGGTCACCGGGATTTCATAACCGCCGGTCGGCTCCAATACCACCAGTTCCGGGGAGTGTTTGCTGATTAGGGTCAGCAATTGGCTGATGCCCTTCTCATCATTGGAGAATTGCCATGAAGACTCATCGGGGTTTGCCGCCACATCCAGGCGGTTTTTGGAGACATCGATGCCGAAATAACAGAGCGTTGCCATGAGATTTCCTCCTGTCTCTCCCTTCCTTGCGTATACGGGCTGAGAATCCTCGCCCCGACAACTGTTCGGGATCTGGAGAGGTATTTCGGCGCGGCGACCCATGCTACGAACGGTCTTTAAGACCAAGGGGCGAACGGCCTGCCGCGCTTCACTTAATGATAGCACTGTCTCAAGATACAAGGGGCGAGGCATGCCTCGCCCGCCTGGTAAAGTAAGTAGCCGATTCCTGACGGCTGACTGCTGAAGGCTTTTATGTTTCGGTCATTTGATATTGTGATTTGGAATTTGTTTAGCAACTGTAATGAAAATTAAGGACAAGAAACCAGCGGATGAATGATTTGGGCGTTCCAGACAGTCCTGTTTTTCAGCATGGCATTCAGTATGCAGAGCAATTTACGCATACAGGCCACCAGGGCTACCTTGTGCCGTTTACCCGAGTCCACCAGGCGTTGATAGAATTCTCTGAGCAAGGGATTCCAGCGAACAGCCGAAAAGGCCGCCATGTAAACAGCGGCCCGTACGCTGCTCCGGCCTCCCCAGATAGATCGTTTACCTCGCATTTGACCGCTGTCACGATTAAAAGGAGCCAAGCCGCACAAAGCAGCAATCTGTTTGCGATTCAGATTGCCCAATTCAGGCAGGTCGGAAAGCAAAGTCAGGGACAGGTTGGGACCTACTCCAGGCACGCTTTGCATGATATCGCTTTTCTCTTTCCACTCAGGATTGGTTTCAATCATACTGCCCGACTCTTTTGATATCGTCCAGTTCCTGTTCCAGCCAGCTAATATGCTGGGCAATCCGTTCTTTTATGATGCGGTTTGCCTGACCCAGGCGGTTCTTTTCCGCTGTCAGCATAGCTACCAACTGTCTTCGCCGGGACATGATCGCCGCCAGCCTCTGGGTGTCTTCATCCGGCAATACCCGGGGTGCCGGTTTGATGGTGGCGGCAAAACGGGCGATGACTCTGGCATCCAAGACGTCAGTCTTGGCCAGAAGACCTGTAGAGCGGGCAAAGTCCCTGATATGACGAGGGTTGACTACCGCCACGGGGTAGCCGCAGGCGCTCAATTCATAAGTCGCTGCGACTTCGTAACTGCCGGTGGACTCCATGACAATCAGATCGGGAGAAACCTTGCGCATCAGATTGGCCAGCTTCTTGATGCCATTTTCGTCGTTAGTAAAGGTCCAGTGTCCCTTGCTCTCGTGTACCGTTACATCAATGGTGGCTTTGGAGATATCGATGCCGACAAAACTTTCCATTTCCATGCATCTCCTTTTTCCCTTATCCCATCCTTGCAGATACGGGCTTGTTTAACCCGCGCAACTGTCCGGGCTTTCCGGGATTATTTGGGAGACGACCTTGCTAAACAACGGTGTTGGGACACCTGGAATTTTTCGATCTGTCTCCCATCAACAGATATTTTACTACCAATCAAAGATACAAGAAATTAGAAATTTGGGATTAGGATTTCTCAGCTAATAGCTGAAAGCTGATGGCTGATAGCCTTATCCCCCAAACACCCCCGCCGCCGTTTCCGCCAGCTTCATGGCCAGCGCCGGCAGGATGCCGAAGAGCAGAATGCCGAAGGAAGACACCGCCAGCGCGGTTTTCAACGCCCCGGACGCCGTCACCCCGGTCTGCTGCGCCGGTTCCCGCATCCACAGTACCTTGATGACGCCGAAGTAATAGTAAGCGGAAATAACGGTATTAACCGCCGCCAGCACCACCAGCCACAGCAAATCGGCCTGCACACCGGCGGCAAAGATATAAAACTTGGCCAGGAAACCCGCCGTCGGCGGAAAGCCGATGAGCGACAGTAGCGCCAGCGTCAGCATGCCGGCCATAAACGGCGAGGTGCGGATCAGTCCGGCGTAGTCGGCAAAGTTGTCGCTATTCAGTTTATTGGAGATCGCGATAACCGTAATAAAAGCGGCCAGGTCGCTTACCGCAAAGGCGATTAAATAGAAAATAATACTGCCGATAGCCACGCTGGACAGTTCCGGCGCGTTACCCAGCGCCGCCAAACCCACCATGATATAACCGGCGTGAGCCACTGTGGAGAAAGCCAGCAGGCGTTTGATATTGGCCTGTGGTATGGCCATCAGGTTGCCCAGCGTCATGCCGATAGCCGCCAGCGCCGCCACCACCGGCGCCCATTGCTGCGCCAGCGCTCCGGGTTCCAGGAAAGCCGTGCCCAGTATCCGCAGGATGATAGCAAAACCGGCCGCTTTGGAGGCGATGGACAGGTACATGGTAATCGGTGTCGGTGCGCCTTCATATACATCCGGCACCCAGAACTGGAACGGCACCGCGGCAATCTTGAACCCCAGACCGGCAATAATCAGGATTAACCCCATCAGCAGACCGGGTGAATCCAGAATGGCACCCGGCGCCATGGATTGCAGTGAGGCGGCAATTTCGGCCAGTCCGGTGGTACCGGTAAACCCGAAGACCAGCGCCATGCCGTACACCAGCACCGCAGAAGCGGTGCCGGACAGCAGCACATACTTCAGCGCTGATTCGGTGGACTTTTTATCCTTCTGAATACCCACCAGTACATAGAACGCCACAGCGGTGATTTCCAGCGCCAGGTAAAGGGTAATCAGGTTGGTGGCGCCGGCTATCAGCATCATACCGGTTGCCGCCAGCAATATCAGGGCGTGATACTCACCCCTGAAGCGCTCAAACTTATGAGTCCAGTCCACGGAGGCCATGATGACCAGTCCGGCCATCACCGGGAAGAAAATTTTAAAAAATGAAGCAAAGGCATCATGGGAAATCATGCCGCCGAACAGGCTCAGCGACGCGTCCGGCCAGCCGATAACAGCAGCGATAACCGCCGCTCCCAGGCCGCCCAGGGCCAGGATGGTCAGCCATTTCTTCTCCTTGACGAACAGGTCGGCCAGAATCACGGCTACCGCCGTCCCCAGCACAATCAGCTCCGGTATCAGGTAACGGAATTCCACTTAACTCGCTCCGAACAGCGCGGCGATAGGTTTGATGCCGCCTTCAAAAACATCGGTCAGAATCCGGGGGTACAACCCGATGACAAACATGGCGATAACAAAAATCACCGCAAACAGACCTTCCACCCGGTCGGCGTCCTTCACTTTGGCAAACTTCGGCAACGGCTGGCCGAAGAACACCCGCTGGACAGTCCACAGGATGTAAGCCGCCGCCAGGAGAATACCCAGTAGTGAGAAAATGGTATAGATTTCAATCCCCGGCACCACGCCGCTGGAGAAGGCGCCGATAAAGGTCCACACCTCAGCAATAAAGCCGGAGGTCGCCGGCACCGCCATAGCGCCCAGACCGCCCAGAATGAAGATAACCGCCGCCCGCGGCATCTGGTGGGTCAAACCGCCTAACAGGGGAATAGACCGTTCGTGAGTATTATGCATCACCACGCCGGTAATAGCAAAGAGCAGGCCGGTGATAATACCGTGCGACACCATCTGCAACGCGGCGCCGATCATAGACAGATGACCCAGGGCAAAAATACCCAGCAGCACAAAGCCCATGTGGCTGACGGAAGAGTAGGCAATCAGCCGCTTGATATCGGTTTGTTTCAGCGTCACCGCGCCGCCGTACACAATGCTGATAACCGCCAGCACCAGGATAAACGGCGCAAAGGTGAGCGCTTCATCGGGGAACATGGCGGCGTTCACCCGGATCATGGCATAGCCGCCCATTTTCAGCAGCGTCCCGGCCAGCACCACCGAAACGGCGGTCGGCGCGTCAGTATGTGCGTCCGGCAGCCAGGTATGGAACGGAAACACCGGCAGCTTGATGGCAAAGCCCAGGAAGAAAAACACAAAGGCCAGCGCCAGCATGCCAGGTGCCAGCAGTCCGGTTAAATCGGCCGAAGCCAGATAAGCCATATCCAGTGAGCCGGTGCCGAAGAACAGCACCAGAATACCGGCCAGAATGAAAGCCCCGCCCAGCAGGGTATACAACACGTATTTCAGTGCGGAATATTCCCGGCGTCCGGCGCCCCAGATGGCAATCAGGAAGTACATCGGGATCAGTTCCAGTTCCCAGAAAATGAAGAACAACAGAAAGTCCTGGGACAGGAAGACGCCGGTGATGGAGGCCTGAAGCAGCAGTATCCAGGCAAAGTATTCCCGCACCCGCAGGTCAATCTTCCAGGAGATGAGGATTACCAGAAAGCCCAGCAAAGTGGTCAGCAGCAGAAACGGCAAAGACACGCCGTCCACGCCCAGAGAGTAATTGGCGTTGATCAGCGGAATCCAGGATATCTTTTCGCTGAACTGGATGACGCCGTTCATCGCCGCCGAGCGGTCAAAGCCGGCAAAAACAATGATGGAAAAGATCAGCGGCAGGATAGTGGCTGCCAGAGAAATATTCCGGATGGTCTTACTGCACAGCCGCGGCCAGAGGGCGATCAGCAGCGCTCCCAGTATCGGGATAGCAATCGTAAGTGTTAAATAGGGCATATCCAATTAAACAACACCTCCTCTAACCGGCGAGAAAAACCGCCACGACAATGACTAAAATTCCCATTGAAATAAATAAACCGTACGTCTGAAGCTGCCCGGTCTGCGCCCGGCGCAGCACCGAACCGGCGGCCACCGTGCCGTCGGCCACCCCGTTAACCGCCCCGTCCACGGCCTTTTCATCAAAATAGCGCATTTTGCCGAACAGCTTACGGGTAATAATATTCTGCACCAGCAGGGTATTGAGGCCGTTGTCCAGCATGCGGCTGTCAAAGAAATGGAATCCGGCAAACACGCCGCGCAGCAGCACTAACTCAGCGATAACCTTCTCGTACAGCTCATCCATAAAGTACTTGCGCTTAACCAGTTCGTATATCGCCCCGAAGCGCCGGCTGATGCTGTCGGCGTTCACCCAGCCTTTAATATAGATGGCATAAGCCAGCAGGATACCGGAACCGGCCAGCCCCAGCGACAGCCAGGTTTCCCCATGGCTGAAGGCGCCGAACAAGCCTTTAAGAATACTGACGCTCTCCCCGTGACCGAACAACGCCCCGAAGCCGCCGGTCAGGTTCAAAAAGCCGGAGAAGGCGGCCGGTACCGCCAGTATCAGCAGCGGTGCCGTCATCACCAGCGGGGACTCATGCGGATGCCCCTCGCCCCGGTACTTACCGTGGAAGCTCATGAACATCAGCCGGAACATATAAAACGCGGTCATAAAAACCGTAATCAGCGCCAGCGTGAACAGTACCGGCTGCGTGGCGGAACCGGCCACAATCTCGTCCTTGGAGAAGAAACCGGACAGCGGCCAGATGCCGGCCATGGACAGTGAAGCAATCATCATCGTCCAGTAGGTTTTAGGCATGTATTTTTTAAGTCCGCCCATCCGGCGCATATCAAAAGTGCCGGTGGCATGGTTAACCGAACCGGAACCCAGAAACAGCAGGCTCTTGAAGAAGGCGTGATTCATCAGGTGGAAAATGGCAATCGCCACACCGCCGGTGCCCAGACCCAGCATCATATAACCCAGTTGGGAAATGGTGGAATAGGCCAGCACCCGCTTCATATCGTGCATCACCAGCCCCATGGTCGCGGCAAAGATGGCGGTAATGCCGCCCACCACCGCCACCGTGGTAAGCGCCGTGGCCGAGTGTTCAAACATCGGGTAAGTGCGGGCCACCAGGAACACACCGGCGGCCACCATGGTCGCGGCGTGGATCAGCGCCGAAACCGGCGTCGGGCCTTCCATGGCGTCCGGCAGCCAGACGTGCAGCGGGAACTGGGCGCTCTTGCCCACCGCGCCCAGGAAGATACCCAGTGCGCCCCAGGTCAGCACGCCGCCGGCCAGTATGCCGACTATCGCCAGTTCATTAAGCTCGCGGATGTCCAGCGTGCCGGTGTTGGCAAAGAGCAGCAGGATAGCCGCCAGGAACCCGAAATCGCCGATGCGGGTGACAATAAAGGCCTTTTTAGCCGCAATCGCCGCCGCCGGGCGTTCAAACCAGAAGCCGATCAACAGGTAGGAACATAGCCCCACCAGTTCCCAGAAGGCAAAGGTAATAAACAGATTATCGCTCAGCACCAGGCCGATCATCGCCGTGGCAAAAAGCGACAGGAAGGCATAATAACGCGGGTAGCCCGGGTCGCCGTGCATATACCCCTGGGAGTAGATATTGACCATCAGCGCCACAAAGGTAATCACCACCAGCATCACCGCGGTCAGTCCGTCCAGTATAATGCCGAAGTTGATCGTCAGCCCGGCCACGTTGACCCATTCCAGCGGCGCGATAAAGATTTCGTGATGCTCGGCGCCGATCACGCCGAAGAGCGCCCACAGCGACAGCCCCAGAGCCGCGCCGATGGCGGTAATGCTGACATAGCCGCTCAAGGCCGGCGCGGTCTTCAGCGGCTTAAGCACCAGAGCAATAAGAGCGAAGGCCGCCAGCGGCAGCAACAGGATCGCCCAGACAAACGGTGCCGTAATCACTATGCGTTCACTCTCTCTACCATTTCATTAAATCAATCTTGGTGGCATCTATGGTGTCGCGGCTGCGGTAGATATTCATGATGATGGCCAGCGCCACCGTCGCTTCCGCTGCGGCCACTACGATAATAAAGATGGTGAATACCTGCCCGGTTAAGAGTTCCGGGGTAACATAACGGGAAAAGGCCACCATGGCGATGGCCGCCGCATTCAGCATCAGTTCAATGCACATTAAAATAACCACGGCGCTGCGTTTGGACAACGCGCCCCACAGCCCGATGCCGAACAGCACCGCGGACAACACCAGATAATGATTCAGGCCGATTTCCATTATTTGTTATCCCTCACCAGGATGATCGCGCCGATAATCGCGGTCAGCAGCAGCACCGCCGCCATTTCCACCGCCAGCATATAACCGTCGGCGGCAAAGAGCAGTGCGGCCAGTGATGCCGTGGTATCCTCCGCCGGCGCCGCGGCGGAAATATTCCAGTCAGTCGTCACCGTGGTGGCAATCAGCGCCAGCGTCACCCCGCCGCCGGCAAACAGCGCCGGGGTCTTCAGCCGGTTGGACAGGTTGCCGGTCTGGATCTCGCGCGTCAGCATGATGGCCAGAATAATCAGCACCGAGATGGCGCCCACATAGATCAGCACCTGGATCGCCGCCAGAAAGTCGGCAAACAGTGTAATGAACAGCCCGGCAATCAAAAAGAAGCACAGCACCAGCATCAGCGAGGCGCGGAAGATATTCTTAAGCAGCACCACCGCCAGCGCCGTGCCGATGATACCGGCGGCAAAGATGAAAAAGGCAATCTCCATTATTTGCCCTCCTTCTTATTGCGGCGGTCTTCGGCATAGGTGGTTTTATACACCAGCAGCGTCTGCTCCGGCAGTTCGGCAGCCCGTTCCGGACGGTAGTAGCCGGAGCGGGGCCGTTTGATATCGTCCGGCAGCAGGGCGTCGTTGCTCAGTATCAGCTCGCCGCAGCGCCCGTCGGACGGGCTGGTGCCGGTCTTGGCCGTGGCGCACTGGGTACAGCGGTAGGTGGTATTGGCATAATTGTAACCCAGGTATATGGACTTGCCGGTCGGGCAGGATTCAATGCACAGCCCGCAGTAGATGCACAGTCCCAGATCGGTCGTAATATCATCGGTCTGGAGTTTCTTATCCTCCCCCCGGGATACCTCCATCTTAATGGCGCCCACCGGGCAGGCCCGTTCGCAGGCGCGGCAGGAGATACAACTCTCCCGGTCCCAGATGATATCGGTCCCGCGGACCCGTTTGGACATGGTCAGCTTCTGCTCCGGATACTGGACGGTAATCCACTTCCGGCCCAGGTGCTTGAAGGTAATCTTCAAGCCGCGCCACAGTCCTTCGCCGAAGTTCTTAATTGACGGCATGGCCGCCTCCGGTTTTGTATTGCCGGCTCAGGCCGATAATCAGCACCACCGCCAGCGCCAGGTTCAGCGGGATAGCCAGCCATAACTGGTCGTTCAGCCCGGTCAGCACCAGCACTGCGGTCAGCAGCAGGTTCAGGAGCGCCAGCGGCAGCAGGAACTTCCAGCAGAAGGCCATCACCTGGTCAATCCGCAGCCGCGGGAAAGTGGCGCGCACCCACAGGATCAAGCTGAACACCGCGATAATCTTCAAAATCAGCCAGGCAAAGCCGGGCAGGAAAGCCGGGCCGGCCCAGCCGCCCAGGAACAGCGTACTGGCGATGGCCGATACCGACAGCGTCTCCGCGTACTCAGTCAGATAGAACAGTCCGAATTTCATGCCGGAGTATTCCGTCTGGAAACCGGCAATAATCTCAGAATCCGCTTCCAGCAGGTCAAACGGCGTCCGGTTGATCTCGGCCATGGCGGCAGTCATATAAATCAGGAAACCCAGCGGTTGTAATAAAATGAACGGCACGTCCTGGGCCTTGACGATGTCGTTAAGCGACAGCGACCCCGCCAGCATCACCGCCCCCAGAATGGACAGCACCAGCGGTATCTCATAGCTGACTTCCTGGGCAATGGTGCGCATCGCGCCCAGCAGGGAATACTTGTTGGAGGAGCTCCAGCCGGCCATGAAGATGCCGATGACGATCATGGAACTGACCGCCATGATATACAGAATACCGATATTCAGGTCGGCCAGCAGCGCCCCGTCGCCGAAGGGAATCACCGCAAATACGGCCATCGCCGGCACAAAGGCCACCAGCGGCGCCAGGAAATGCACCGGCTTGTCGGCCAGCGCCGGCACCAGGTCTTCCTTCAGCAGCACCTTGACCGCATCGGCAATGGGCTGCAGCAGCCCGAAGGGTCCGGCCCGGTTCGGGCCCGGCCGGAGCTGAAAGCGCCCCAGGCCGCGGCGTTCGTACCAGATAAAGAACAGCACGCCGGAAATAACAAAGCCGAAGAGTATCACCGTAAAGATCAGGAAGTGTCCCCAGTCCATTACCGGTCCACCTCGCCCATCACGATATCAATACTGCCGAAGATAGCCATCAGGTCAGCCACCTTCCAGCCGATCAGCATCTCCCGCAGCGCCGTCAGGTTGATCAGGCTGGGGGCGCGCACATGCCAGCGGTACGGGTTTTCGGAGCCGTCGGCAATGATATAGAAGCCCAGCTCCCCCTTGGCGCCTTCCACCGCGGTATAGGTCTCCCCGGCCGGCGGCCGGATCAGCTTGGACACCTTGCCCATATACTCGCCTTCGGGTATTTGCGCCGCCGCCTGTTTCAAAATCCGCACGCTCTGGCGCATCTCTTCCATGCGCACCAGGTAGCGGTCATAGGTATCGCCGTGTTCGCCCACCGGAATATCAAATTCAAAGCGGTCGTAAATAGAGTAGGGCCGGTTCTTGCGCAGGTCCCACTTTACCCCGCTGCCCCGCAGCACCGGCCCGGCGGCGGAAGTATTGACGGCCATCTCCCGCGGCAGGATGCCCACGCCCTTGGAGCGCACCAGTACAATCTCATTGGTGGTGATCAGTTGATCGTATTCATTTATAAAGCCGGGTAATTCGTTCAGCAGCTTTTTCAGCGCCGGTAAAAATTCATCGGGCAGGTCCATGGCCACACCGCCGAAGCGCATGTAGTTATAATTCAACCGCTGGCCGCAGACCATATCAAACAGCTCTACGATTTTTTCCCGTTCGCGGAACATATACAGCAGCGGCGTCATGAAAGCACCGATGTCGTTGAGGAAAAAGCCGATGCCGGCCAGGTGCGCCCCGATGCGCTGCAACTCGGCCATGATGACCCGGATATACTGCGCCCGCTCCGGCACTTCAATCTTGAGCAGGTCTTCCACCGCCATGCAGTAGCCCTGGTTATTGATCATGGATGCCAGGTAATCCAGCCGGTCGGTCAGCGGGATGTTCTTGGTGTAATTCCGGCCTTCGGCCAGTTTCTCCATCCCCCGGTGCAGGTAGCCGAAGATCGGCTCCACATCCACAATGACCTCGCCGTCCAGCGTCAGCCGCAGGCGGAAAACGCCGTGGGTACTGGGGTGCTGCGGGCCGATATTGATGACATAATGCTCGGTCTTAAACGTCACGGTTCACCCAGTCCTTTCGCAGCGGATAGCCCGGGAAGCCTTCCCACATGAACAACCGCTTGAGATTGGGGTGACCGCTGAAGGTGATGCCGAACATATCAAATACTTCGCGTTCCTGGAGGTCGGCGCCGCGCCAGACACTGATGACCGAAGGCAGCAGCGGATTCTCCCGGTCGTCCAGGTCCACCTTGAAGCTCAGCCGCCGGCCGGCTTCCAGCGCGGTCAGGTGATAGACCACGGAAAAATGGGTCTTGTGATCCGCCGCGGTCAGTGAATTCAAATAATCAAAGCCGTACTCCGGCGCGTCCCGGAGCAGCGTCGCCGCCTGGCTTAACCGCTCAGCACAAATTATCAGCCGGAGGTCATCGGCCGCCGCAGTGCCTTCGCCGAACTCTTTATTCAGCCGGGCGGCAATATGGGCTAAATCCTGCTCCGGCATCAGGGCTGCACCGCCTTGCGGGTCGGGCTCATTTTATCCACCTTGGCGTGGATATCCAGAATAGCCTGGAGCAGCGCTTCCGGCCGGGGCGGACAGCCCTGGACGTACACATCCACCGGCACCACCTTATTGAATCCCGGCACCACGGAATAAGAATCCTTAAACAGTCCGCCGGTAACGCCGCAGGAACCCATCGCCAGCACCCACTTGGGGTCGGGCATCTGGTCGTAAATCCGCCGCAGCCACGGCGCCATTTTCCAGGTCAGCGTTCCGGCAATGATCATCAGGTCCGCCTGCCGCGGCGAGGCCCGGAAGATCTCCATCCCGAAGCGCGCCAGGTCAAACCGGGAAGCCGCCATGGTCATCATCTCAATGGCGCAGCAGGCCAGCCCGAAGGTCACCGGCCACATGGAGTAGCGCCGGGACCAGTTGACCACCTTGTCCACGCTGGTCAGCAGCACATTCGGCGGCAACGCATCTTCGCTCAGCCACGCAGCCGGGTCGGCAATCGGCGTCTGATTATCCCGAAAGAAGCTTTCCACCCACTCGCCCTCGCGGGCATCCAGCTCCAGGTCGGAATAAGCGTAGTTAAACGGCTGCTCTATTGCCATTGGAGCGCCCCTTTCTTCCAGGCGTAAAAATAACCCACGCTGACCATAAACAGGAAGAATACGGCGATGAAGAAAGCCCCCACCCCCAGGTCGCCCAGACTGGCTGCCCACGGGTAGAGGAACACCGCCAGCACATCCATGACGATAAGCATCAACGCGTAAATATAATATCGGAAGTTGAACTGCACCCAGGAGCGGCCGGTCGTTTCCATACCGCACTCATAGGTTTCCTGTTTGATCGGGCTGGGATTGCGCGGCACGATTTTGGTCAGCCGGGCCAGCAGCGCCGGAATACCCAGCGTCACTAAAATGAAGCCGATCGCAATAATTAGAAAAAGCCCGACATAGCCGAATTGAGTTAACATAGGGTGTCCAGCCTCCGGGGGGTACTAGGCCAAAAGTTATAGGTTAGTATAGCCTGATTGACCAAAGTTGGCAAATTATCCGTCCGTTATTACCGGCGTATTACGGCCCCAAAAACGGAATAATTGAATCATTGTACAACGAAACCCGCCCCACGCCAAACCCCGCCAGTAACTAATGAAGGGGCGAGGCCATGCCTCGCCCGCCCGGTAATACTGCCTACTGCTAACTGTGAACTGTATACTGTGAACTAAAAAGCTGATACCTGACGGCTGATAGCTGATAGCTCGCCTTCTGTCATCCCACGCGAAAGCGTGGGATCCACGTTCTAATCACTGCCTACTGTAAACTGTAAACTGTAAACTGTAAACTGTGAACTGTGAACTGTAAACTGTGAACTGTAAACTGTGAACTGTAAACTGTGAACTGTGAACTGTAAACTGTGAACTGTGAACTGTAAACTGTGAACTCAATACCTGACGGCTGACGGCTGATAGCTCGCCTTCTGTCATCCTACGCGAAAGCGTGGGATCCACGTTCTAATCACTGCCTACTGTAAACTGTGAACTGTAAACTGTGAACTAAAAAGCTGATACCTGACGGCTGATAGCTGATAGCTCGCCCCCGTCCTTGCGAGCCTTCGGCGAAGCAATCTCGGTACCCTTATTCAAATATTGGAAATTGGTAGTATTTGTAGTATTGGTAGTATTTCACTGTCCTTGCGAGCTCGCCTCATTCCAACAACGACGGCACATCCCGCGCCGCTTCCTCAGTCAGATCGGCCTTCACCGCCCGGAGCTTCTGGCGCTCCTTGAACTCCACCGCCAATTCCTTGGAATCCTGGAAGAACTGCCGCAGAATAGCCAGGTCCGCCAACTCGGACATAATAATACTGACATCCATGACGCCGCGTTCCCGCGGATAATCGCCCATGCGCTGCTGCGCCTGCGGCGCCACTTCCCGAAGCCGCTCGGACAGGTCAGCAATCATATCCAGGCTGATTTCCTTGGCCGGTCCGGATACCAAAAGCGCCGCACGCCCGGCGTCCACCGGATTGATGGCCACCGACATCTCCGCCAGCGCCTCATCCATGGCATACAGTCCGCGCTGGGATTCCATGTTCTTTTTCAGGTAGTTGTTTTCCCCGCGGAACTTGGGAATGATATCCACGTCCACCGTCCCGTAGCCGATGCCGGACCAGCCGACCAGCGTTTCCTTGATATCGCCGGTGTCCAGCACCGAAGAGCCGATGTATTTGGGTTTGTTCTCCTCGCCGGCGGCCAGCAGGTTGTAAAACGGCGCCACGATGAGTTCATTGATCTTCTGGAAATTATTCGCCAGTGACTGGGCCTTGCGGATAAAGCGCTGATTGTCCACCAGAATAATGGCGTCAGTCACCGCGTGGGTGGATTTCAAACACATCGCCGTGTTAAAAACAGCCCGTTCCTCGGTCTGCCGCTCATGCTCGTAGGGCAGGGCCACCATGGCATAAACCGGCTTGTCGCGGAAGCTTTCCTTAAACGCCTGGGCCACCACCGGCAGCGTCCCGGAACCGGTACCGCCGCCGCCCGAAGCCAGCAGCATAATGGCATCGGCCTCATAAAACCGGTCGTTCTTTTTAACGATGCCGATCAGGTTGTCCTTTTCGCTCCTGGCTATCTCGGCGCCCATCTCGGATATCTTGGCCACGCCGTGACCATGCGTCTGCCCGCCCCCGATCAATATCCGGTGCTGCTGATCCTTTTTAACTTTAACCAGCGAGGACAGATCCGCCGTGTCGGTATTCACCGCCAGTATATCGGTTACAATCCGCAGACCCCGGTCCTGCCTGACCTTGATGGCGATACGAGCGAATTCATCGGCAATCCGGCCTCCGGCCTGTCCCAGACCGACAACTACTAATTTCATCGGAGCGTCCTCCCAGTTTTATTCAGTTTGAGTCTAAATGCCCACAGCGCCTTTGTCAATAAGAATATGGTTTCATATCCGTGCTTCATAACCATCCCCCGTCATTGCGAGGCCGCTTCGGTGGCCGTGGCAATCTAGCAACAATAGCCTAATAACGTTTGGTAGGGGCAGGTCTAAGACCTGCCCGCCCGGTAATACTGTCTACTGAAAACTGCATACGGTAAACTAAAACGCTGACTGCTGACAGCTCGCATCCCCCGTCATTGCGGGGAGCGAAGCGACGTGGCAATCTCGGTCCCTTGTTGGGTATTTTGGACCTTTAATATTGTGATTTGTTTTGGATTTAGAAATTCCAGCGGAAAGCTGATACCTGACGGCTGACAGCTGACAGCTCCCCACCCCGTCATTGCGAGGCCGCTCTGGCGGCCGTGGCAATCTCGGTCCACCCCGTACCCCGTTATCCTACGCGAAAGCGTGGGATCCACGTTCTATCGCGGTAACTGCTTACTGTCCACTGTAAACTGTGAACTAAAAAGCTGAAAGCTGAAAGCTGACCGCTGACGGCTGACAGCTCGGTAACCATTGACAATTAACACCAGTGATACTAAAATGGTAAACGGATCACGATGAGAGGCCAATCTGCGGGGCTTGTCCGGCAGCAATGCCTCTCTTCTTATTTATACTCCAGAATTTTTCTAAGATTATTCATAAAGACGATGTGGGACATCAATCCCCTTAAAAGGGATGAGTACTTATACTGGTTTGGTATCATCAACTTCAGAAGCTTATTTTTTCTATGTAGATAGTCCACCAGACAAAAAAAGTCACCATCTCCGGTAACGATGAGAGCCTGGTCAAAATTAGCGAATTCTATCATGGTATGCAGCACTAGCTCTGCGTCAACGTTACCTTTAACTTTTCCATCAGGCAATTTCAGTGTGGGCTTAAACACCAGAACGTAACCGTTTTTCTGAAGGTTTGTGTACATGTTTTGGTTTTCGGGAGCAAAGCCAATGAACAAAAACGCCTTGGTAATACCATATTTCTTGGTCAGGTACTGGCGATATTTCAAGAAATCTAGTGTCCAACCCTGATCCCTGATAGCAAGATTCAGATTCTGACTATCAATGAATGCATAATTATTCGTGGGTGTGTCTGAATTTATTGTATTGGTGTTCATAGTCGTTGTCTGGAGTGTTATCCGGTTGTCCTATTTTCAAACATAAAGGCCCATTATAGAGATTTTGGTTTGGATTGCAAGAATAGAATATCCAATGACGAATTCAATAGCCTGGAGCGGCAAATCAACCGGCTTGGAACCCGTTAGTTAAAGACAGAATACTGAAAACTGCGTACTGCAAACTGCCCACCATGTCATCCTACGCGAAAGCGTGGGATCCACGTTCTAATCACTGTCTACCGTAAACTGCGTACCCGTCCCCCGTCATTTCGGTATCCGTAGGGGCTAGGCATGCCTAGCCCGCCCGGTTAAACGTAGCTGATAGCTGATGGCTGACTGCTGATAGCTCCTCACCTCGTCATTGCGAGGAGCGAAGCGACGTGGCAATCTCGGTCCCTTGTTGGGTATTTTGGACCTTTAATATTGTGATTTGTTTTGGATTTAGAAATTAGGATTTAGAAATTCCAGCGGAAAGCTGAAAGCTGACTGCTGATAGCCGCTCCCCCCCCTTGACAATGTCACAAATAATACCTAAAATATGTGACATAAATGAGGAGCCTTATATGAACAACGAAACGGCAAAAAAGATCCGACAAAGAATCTACGGACATGGCAGAGGGTGGGTGTTTATCGCCAAAGACTTTTTGGATATCGCCAGCCATGAAAATGCAAGGAAAATCCTTAGTCGCTTAACAACCGCCGGAACCATCCGCAGACTTATGCACGGTGTTTATGATTATCCGCGGCCGAGTACTCTGTTTGACGCGCCAGCCGCGCCGGATCCATATGCTATTGCCCGGGCAATAGCGCGGGCCCATGGCTGGACAATTATGCCAACCGGTGATACGGCTGCAAATATTCTGGGTCTTTCAACTCAGATTCCTGCCCGATACCAGTATCTGAGTGACGGGCCGACAAAACACTACGAATGGGATAACGGGACCTTGACCTTTAAGCATCGTACCAACAAAGAGACCACTAAATTGTCCGGCGGAACCGCTCTGCTTGTTCAAGCACTCAAAAACATTGGGGAATCACAGATAGATAATGCCGTTAAAAACAAAATCATGGCAAAGCTGACGCCCGGAGAAATTAAAATCGCTCTCAGGGAAGCAAAGTACTCCACAGCCTGGGTCTATGAAATTATTAAAGAACTGGATGTTAAAAGGCGAGACGTATGTATAGAGTAGCCCGATTACGCGAGGAGGCCAGACGTGAGCTGTTCCGGGAAACAGCTCAGCGCATGCGGGTTCATGAAGCCATAATTGAAAAGGACTTCTGGGTCTGCTGGGTTCTTGACTATATATTTGAAAAAAGCCTGTGGAAGGATAAATTCATATTCAAAGGCGGCACCAGTCTTTCCAAAGCATATAATGCGATTGAACGTTTTTCCGAAGATATTGACTTAATAGTAGACACCGGGCTGCTTGGGATTTCTGAAGATGATTTGTCCGAAAGCAGATCCAGGAGTCAACAGGATAAATTCAATGTTGACGTTAATAAGCGCTGCGCAGAGTTTTTACAAAATACATTTTTACCAGTCTGCCTCAATGATCTTACGGGTTTGGCAGTGACTGAAAACTTTGATGTGCATATTGACCAAAACAATCAACAAAATATACTGATCCGTTATCCCAAATCCTTTTCTCTTGATGCCATAAAGCCGGAGATAATTCTGGAGATTGGCCCTTTGGCGGCATGGACACCGAACGCTGTCAGAGAAATCTCGTCTTATGCGGCACAGCAGTTTCCAGGGCAATTTTCCAAATCAATTTCGTCTATACCGACTGTTACCATTGAACGAACGTTATGGGAAAAAGCCACCATACTACATCAGGAAGCGCACCGCTTGGATAATGGCCGATTTCCCCGGCGTTATTCACGGCATTACTATGATTTATTTTGCCTTAGCCGGCTAAAGGCGAAAGATACTGCTCTTCAGGACCTGGGGTTGCTTGAGAGCGTGGTGGAACATAAAAAGAAATACTATTACGCTGCCTGGGCGGATTATGACGCAGCAATGCCTGGGACATTCAGATTATTACCACAAGACGGGCATTTGAAAGAGCTTCAAAAAGACTACCTGAATATGCACCCGATGTTTTTTGGCAATGTGCCTGAGTTTGAAGAAATTATCAACGGACTCCGCAATCTGGAGACGGAAATCAACCAACTCGTACCCCGTTAGTTAAAGACAGAATACTGAAAACTGCGTACTGCAAACTGCCCACCCTGTCATCCTACGCGAAAGCGTGGGATCCACGTTCTATCGCGGTAACTGCTTACTTGTATCTTTAACTAAATAGTAAAATATCTGTTAACGGGAGACAGACCGATGCTTACTAGGTGCTCCAACACCGTTAAACAGCGGGGTCGTCTCCCGAATAAGCCCGGAAAGCCCGAACAGTTGCATGGGCCATTAAAGCCCGTATCTGCAAGGATGGGATAAGGGAAAAAGGAGATGCATGGAAATGGAAAGTTTTGTCGGCATCGATATCTCCAAAGCCACCATTGATGTAGCGGTACACGAAAACAAGGAGCACTGGGCCTTTACTAACGACGAAAATGGTATCAAGAAGCTGGCCAGTCTGATGCGTAAAGTATCCCCCAGCCTGATCGTCATGGAGTCCACCGGCAGTTACGAAGTCGCAGCGACTTATGAATTGAGCGCCCGCGGTTTCTCCGTGGCGGTGGTCAATCCCCGCCATATCAGAGACTTTGCCCGCTCTACCGGTCTTCTGGCCAAGACGGACGGCCTGGATGCCAGAGTCATTGCTCGTTTTGCCGCCACCATTAAGCCGTCACCCCGGATTTTGCCGGATGAAGACACTCAGAAGCTGGCGGCGATCATGGCCCGGCGCAGGCAGGTAGTAGCCATGCTGACGGCGGAAAAGAACCGCCTGGGTCAAGCAAACCATACCGTAAAAGAACGGATTAAACAGCATATTAGCTGGCTGGAGCAGGAACTGGATGATATCAACAAAGAGTCGGGGAGCATGATAGAAAGCAACACTGAGTGGAAAGAGAAAAGCGATATCATGCAAAGCGTACCTGGAGTAGGTCCTAACCTGTCTCTGACTTTGCTTTCTGACATGCCTGAACTCGGCAACCTGAACCGTAAAGAGATTGCGGCATTATGTGGTTTGGCGCCATTCAATCGTGACAGCGGTCAAAGGCGAGGCCAACGGTCTATCTGGGGAGGTCGAAGCAGCGTACGCGCTGCTATTTACATGGCTGCTTTTTCAGCTGTTCGCTGGAACCCTTTGCTGAGAGAATTCTATCAACGTCTGTTGGACTCGGGCAAACGGCGCAAGGTAGCTCTGGTGGCTTGTATGCGTAAATTGCTTTGTATATTGAACGCTATGCTGAAAAACAGGACTGTCTGGAACGCCCAAATCATTCATCCGTTGGTTGCTTGTCATTAGGATTCCATTACAGTTGCTGTCCACTGTAAACTGTGAACTAAGAAGCTGAAAGCTGATGGCTGACTGCTGACAGCTCGCCTCCCCCCACTATCCCCACCAACTCCAACCCCTGTATCATCATATTCACCGCCAATGCCGCCAGCAGCAGGCTGAACACCCGTGACACCGCCCTTAATCCCCCCAGCCCCATATACCGGATAAACAACCCAGCGGAACTGAATATCATCCAGGTAATCCCGATATTCAGCAAAAATGACAGCAGCACCATATAAATCGGGAACTGGATATCCAGCAGCAACAGCGTGGTAATCGTCGCCGGGCCTACCACCAGCGGCGTCCCAATCGGCACCACCGCCACCATCTCCTCTTTGATCACCTGCACCATATGGCCGGTGGTCATGTACCGGATCGCCAGCACCAGCAGCACAATGCCGCCGGCAATGCTGAAGGCCCCCATGGAAATATTCATGGCATTTAGGAGAATCCGGCCGAAGAATAGGAAGATCAACCCGACAATGACCGCGGTGAAGACCCCCACATTAATTATGCGCCGTCTCTCCGACTTGTCGGAATCTTCGGTTAACGCTATCACAAACGGCAGATTCCCGATGGCGTCAACCACAATAAACAGCGGCACAAAGGTCAGTAAGAAGGACTGCCAGAAATCATCCATTTAATTAATTCTCCGCGGTTTCACCCGCGGTAATTATATGCTGGAAACCGGGAAAAAGATATGAGTTGAACACTCGGTATTCGGTTTCTAATGCCTGACCACCGATTCCTGAAAACTGAATACAGCAAATTGCAAACTGCGTACCGTAAACTGCAAACTGCCCCCCCCAGTCATTGACTCCTATCCGTCACTGCGAGGCTACTGCCGAAGCAGTCTCGGCCTTGTTTCGGTCATTTAATATTGTTATTTAGAATTTGTTTAGCAACTGTAATGAAAACTAAGGACAAGAAACCAGCGGATGAATAATTTGGGCGTTCCAGACAGTCCTGTTTTTCAGCATGGCATTCAGTATGCAGAGCAATTTACGCATACAGGCCACGAGGGCTACCTTGCGCCGTTTACCCGAGTCCACCAATCGTTGATAGAATTCTCTGAGCAAGGGATTCCAGCGAACAGCCGAAAAGGCCGCCATGTAAACAGCGGCCCGTACGCTGCTCCGGCCTCCCCAGATAGATCGTTTACCTCGCATTTGACCGCTGTCACGATTGAAAGGTGCCAAGCCGCACAGAGCCGCAATCTGTTTGCGATTCAGATTGCCCAGTTCAGGCAGGTCGGAAAGCAAAGTCAGGGACAGGTTGGGACCTACTCCAGGCACGCTTTGCATGATGTCGCTTTTCTCTTTCCACTCAGGATTGGTTTCAATCATACTGCCCGACTCTTTGTTGATATCGTCCAGTTCCTGTTCCAGCCAGCTAATATGCTGGGCAATCCGTTCTTTTATGATGCGGTTTGCCTGACCCAGGCGGTTCTTTTCCGCTGTCAGCATAGCTACCAACTGTCTTCGCCGGGACATGATCGCCGCCAGCCTCTGGGTATCTTCATCCGGCAATACCCGGGGTGCCGGTTTGATGGTGGCGGCAAAACGGGCGATGACTCTGGCATCCAAGACGTCAGTCTTGGCCAGAAGACCTGTAGAGCGGGCAAAGTCCCTGATATGACGAGGGTTGACTACTGCCACGGGGTAGCCGCAGGCGCTCAATTCATAGGCGACGGCGACTTCGTAACTGCCGGTGGACTCCATGACAATCAGATCGGGAGAGACCTTGCGCATCAGATTGGTCAGCTTCTTGATGCCATTTTCATCGTTGGTAAAGGTCCAGTGTTCCTTGCTCTCGTGTACCGTTACATCAATGGTGGCTTTGGAGATATCGATGCCGACAAAACTTTCCATTTCCATGCATCTCCTTTTTCCCTTATCCCATCCTTGCAGATACGGGCTTTAATGACCCGCGCAACTGTCCGGGCTTTCCGGGATTATTTGGGAGACGACCTTGCTAAACAACGGTGTTGGGACACCTGGAATTTTTCGATCTGTCTCCCATCAACAGATATTTTACTACCAATTAAAGATACAAGGATTTAGGTATTAGGATTTTGGATTTCCCGCTTGACGGGTTTGTCATCCTACGCGAAAGCGTGGGATCCACGTTCTAATCACTGCGTACTGCAAACTGCCCACCCGTCCCCCGTCATTTCGGTATCCGTAGGGGCTAGGCATGCCTAGCCCGCCTGGTTAATCGTAGCTGAAAGCTGATGGCTGACTGCTGACAGCTCGCCTTCCCCGTCATTGCGAGGAGCGTAGCGACGTGGCAATCTCGGTCCCCCATTAACGAAGCCCGCCCGATATTTTGATTGACTAATGAGCTATTTGTAGTTAGCATATAACCAGTTTTGCCTTTGGTATCTAACGACTTAACTAAGGAGTGTCGTGACTCAAGTCGTAATTGAAAACCCCGTTCTAAACTCAGCCTTTATAGAACCTGTAAGGCACTTTCGCTTCTCCAGTGAAGGAATTACCGATGAGGTTATAGAATCCCGTCGAATCAGTACCTACTTTGTGCCTATCGCACGACCTAAATCAAAAGGGAAACAACTTGCGTTCGGTACAGAGTGGACGGAAGAGCGCATTCAAGAAAATGAATTTATCAACCGTGTGCGCGGCCGGGTTTCCGTGTGGCGCAAAGGCGGCTACGTCGGCATTACTACAGCTACCCGTAGATTACTTGAATACTGGACTAACCCGGAACGGGAACGTAAGTTATTTTTCTGTCAGATTGAAGCGCTGGAATCCGTCATTTATTTAACCGAGGTAGCCGGAAAATATGGCGATTCATGGATTGAAAACGAGCTGCGTGAATTCAACAGATTAGCGAATCCCGACCTTTTCCGAATTGCCTTTAAGATGGCCACCGGCAGCGGTAAGACCGTAGTCATGGCCATGCTGATTGCCTGGCATGTACTCAATAAGAAAGCCAACCCGCAGGATACACGATTTACTGATACCTTTCTTATCGTGACGCCGGGTATTACCATCCGGGACCGCCTGCGGGTATTGTTGCCTAACGACCCTCAAAATTATTATCTTCAGCGCGATATCCTGACCAAAGAGCAGCTTCAGGAAATTGGGCAAGCCAAGATAGTAATCACTAATTTTCATGCCTTCAAACAACGGGAATTGGTGAAGGCCGGTAAGCTAACCAAAGACATTCTGGCAAAAGGGCAAGCTAGCGCCTTAACTGAGACGCCGGATCAAATGGTGCGCCGTGTCTGCCGTGAGTTGGGGACGAAGAAAAATATTATTGTCATCAATGATGAAGCTCACCATTGTTACCGGCGCCGTAACGATGGAGAAGACATTAAACTTACCGGCGACGAACGAAAAGAAGCGGAGAGACGCGAGGAAGAAGCGCGGGTCTGGATAAGCGGGCTGGAAGCAATAAAACGCAAGATCGGTATTAAAGCTGTTTATGACCTCTCTGCCACACCTTTCTTCCTGCGCGGTTCCGGTTACTCAGAGGGGACGCTTTTTCCGTGGGTGATTTCTGATTTCTCACTCATTGATGCCATTGAAAGCGGCATTGTAAAGGTGCCGCGTGTACCGGTCAGCGATGATTCTATGACCGGCGAATTGCCGACGTACCGGAATATCTGGACGTTGATCAGGGACCATCTGCCCAAAAAAGGCCGCAGTAGCAACGACGCCAGCGACAGCGGCGAACCGGAATTGCCCAAGGAACTCCAGGGGGCGTTGCACAGCCTTTACGGGAATTACGAGAAATATTACCGCAAATGGGAAGCTAATGTAGAGGGGAGGTCTACCGGGCTGACCCCTCCGGTATTCATCGTGGTGTGTAATAACACCAACGTCTCCAAGCTGGTATATGATTGGATTTCCGGCTGGGAAAAGAAATTGCCGGATGATTCAACCACTATCGTCCCCGGAAATCTACCAATTTTTAGAAATACCGATGAATACGGTAACCCTCTGGCCGTTGCTAACAGCATCCTGATTGACAGTGAACAACTTGATTCCGGGGAAAGCATAAGTGACGATTTCAAAAAGGCGGCAGCTTTAGCTATACAGGAATTCAAGCATGATTATTGTGTGCGCTTCCCCGGTCGGGACGCGGAAAAGCTGACCGATGAGGATATTCTCCGTGAGGTGATGAACACAGTTGGCAAACCCGGCCGACTCGGCGAGAACGTTAAATGTGTTGTTTCCGTGTCTATGCTGACCGAAGGCTGGGATGCCAATACCGTCACTCACGTCATGGGCGTGCGTGCCTTCGGCACGCAACTCCTGTGTGAACAGGTGGTTGGTCGCGCCCTGCGGCGTATGAGTTATGTACCGGATGATAATGGAATGTTTTCGCCGGAGTACGCTGAAGTGTACGGTGTGCCTTTCTCCTTTATTCCATGCTCAGGTTCCGCAAAAGATCCAAAACCCGGCCCACAGCCGGTGAGAGTCCGCGCCCTGGAAGAGCGGGTCGCCTGTGAAATAACCTTTCCCCGGTTAAACGGGTATCGTTATGAGTTTCCTGCCGAGAAGTTGGCCGTCAAATTCACGGAGGACTCTAATATGTCCCTTTCAACCGCTGATATTCCCACGCGGACTGAAAATGCGCCAATAGTGGGTGACATTAGCACCCATGACCTCGGAGCGCTTAAGGAAAAACGGCAACAAGAACTGGTTTTTCATTTGGCCAAAGTTACGCTGGATAAATACTTCCGCGATGGTCATGACTCCAGATACTGGTTTTTCCCGCAACTGGTAGATATAACCCGGCGTTGGCTGAATGAATGCCTGACACTTAAAGATAATGCGTTTCCGCAAATGCTGTTTCTTTCCGAAATGGCACATGACGCGTCCGACCGGATCTACACAGCGATAACTGCATCCGATAGCGGGCCGAAAAGATTGAAGCCCATTTTAAGACCGTACGACCACATCGGCTCAACGCGGTATGTGGATTTTGATACCACCAGGCCCGTATATGTGACTGACCCGGCAAAATGCCATGTTTCTCATGTAGTGGCTGACACTGAATCCTGGGAGCAGAAGATGGCACAGGCAATTGAGGAAATGGATGAAGTGGTCTGCTATGTAAAAAATCACGGCATGAACTTTTTCATTCCTTACGCGTTGGATGGGCAGAGCAGTAATTACATGCCGGATTATATTGTTCGTATCAATGACGGAAAGAGTGATTTGCTGAACCTGATTATTGAAGTAACGGGCGAACGGAAAAAAGACAAAGTTGCCAAGGTATCGGCCGCTCGTAACCTTTGGATACCAGCAGTGAATAACCATGGTGGTTTTGGGCGTTGGGCGTTTCTGGAGATTACCGACCCATGGGATGCACAAAGGACTATCCGGTCATTTATAAAAGATCCGGGTAACAATGCCGAGTTACAGTAATGGAACGAAAAACGATACGAGGTATTAAAACAGCTTTGAGTAAGGGGGCAATCCCTGATGAGTTTAGGGCTGCTGATGTGGATACAGCGCTTGGGATTACCTATGCTTCCACCTTTCTCCCAAAACATAGATTGGGTAACCCCGGCAATAATACAGAGTTGTTCATCCAAATCAGCAAGGGACTGTATAAGCTGAAAGCGTAATTTGAGGAGAATTCCTGATGGTCAAAGGCAAGTCAGATAAAGTAACAGATATCAACGCCATAAAACACCGAGATAAGAGGGTAAATATACCCACCGGTGAGTTAAAAGATTTTGTGGTGAAAGAAGAAACAGAACCAAAGGTGGTGCTGTACCCTCGCGACCCATCTTTGGACCCTCAACTTGTATGGAAGGGTAAGGAAGAGCAGGACTCTAAAGACCTGGCTGTGCCCTCCGTGCCTATTTACATACAGGAGAAGATAACACCAAAATACATAATTGAAGATATCCGCGCTCAAGCTAATGAAGGTAAACCGGCGCAGATGGATTTCTTTTCTGACTTCAATGGCATCAAGTTTGAGGACATGGTTGAGTTTTACCAGCACGAACAAAACTGGACCAACCGGATGATTCTTGGTGATTCTATGCTGGTGATGAATTCTCTTTCAGAAAAAGAAGGTCTTAAGGGCAAAGTCCAGATGATTTATATGGACCCGCCCTATGGCATCAAATTTGGGTCAAACTGGCAAGTCAGTACACGAAAACGGGACGTAAAGGATGGCAGCACCGATGATGCTACACGACAACCTGAGCAGGTAAAGGCCTTTCGGGATACATGGCAACTTGGTATCCACTCATACCTAGCTTATTTGCGTGACAGATTGATAATAGCTCGCGATTTACTCACAGAAACCGGTAGTGCTTTTGTGCAAATTGGTGATGAAAATGTGCATCTAGTGCGATGCCTTATGGATGAGGTGTTTGGGAGTGAAAACTTTGTAACACAGCTATATTATAAAAAAACGACAGGGGCTGGAAGCCCTGGAGAACTACTGGCACCGCCTACGGTTGGAGATTACATCATCTGGTATGCAAAAAGCATTGATAATTTGAAGTACAAAAAACTATTCACCGAAAAAGACTACAAAGGTGAAGGTTCAACGGGGTACAAAAAAATCGAATTGTCAGATGGTACCAGAATATCTATTTCGCAGTGGGAGAAACAGGCCAGCACTTCTTTTGAATCAGAGTGTGTTCCTCGAGGCTGTAAAATATTTTCACTTGACAATCTAACAAGTCAAGCAGGAGGTGATTCTGCACGTTTTCCAATAAGACTGAATGGGAAGGAATACCGTATATATCGCGGGAGTTGGAAAACAAATGAAAAAGGAATAAAGAATCTAATTCAATGCAATAGACTGGATATATCTGAAAAAGACGGACTCGGCTACGTTCGATATTTCAATGATTTTCCACTTATGCCTATTACAAATCTATGGACTGACACTGTAGGACAAAACCAGTTTGGAGGAGATAAAACGTACGTTGTTCAAACCGCGTTGCCAGTTTTACAACGTTGCATATTATTTACCACAGACCCCGGCGATTTGGTGCTTGATCCAACTTGTGGCAGTGGAACCACCGCCTATGTCGCAGAACAATGGGGCCGGCGCTGGATTACCTGTGATACCAGCCGCGTTGCACTAGCTTTAGCACGCACAAGACTAATGGCGTCCAAATTCCCTTACTACCTACTGGCTGATTCCCCGGAAGGCATTAAGAAAGAATCTGAAATAACAGGCCAGGCACCACCGCCTTATAAAACAGAGGGTGATATTAAAAAAGGCTTTGTTTATAAGAAAGTCCCGCATGTTACGCTCAAATCCATAGCCAACAATCCTGACATTAAGGAAGGGATGACGCGGGAAGAGATTGATGCAGCCATTGCACGACATGCGGAGACAGAAACGCTTTTTGATCAACCGTATGAAGATAAACAACGGTTGCGCGTGACGGGGCCTTTTACTGTTGAAAGTCTGTCACCACACCGGATGATAGATAACTCTGAAAAGCCAGAGTCGGAAACTGAGGCGCAGAATGAAGCTCCGGTTGGTCAATTTGTAAGTATTATCCTTGAAAACCTCAAGAAATCCGGGGTACAAACGCGCTTCAAGGATGAGCGCTTAAAACTGGACAGTCTGGAAACGTATCCCGGTGAAAACCTCCATGCCAAAGGTGAATATACCGATAAAGACGGTACAACGCGGACAGTGGCGGTATTCATCGGCCCTGAATACGGGACGGTTAATTCCACAATGGTCAAGGAAGCTGCCAAAGAGGCAGTCAGAGGCGTTGGGTTTGATGTCCTTCTGGTATGTGGCTTTGCCTTTGAGGCTGACGTCGCGGAGGAGACCAAACGGTACGGCAAACTCAATATTCTAATTACCCGTATGAATCCTGACCTGGCAATGAGTAATGAACTACTGAAGAAAACTGAAGCGGGAAATCTGTTCACTGTTTTCGGTGAGCCGGATGTGGATATACGGCAACATGACGGTAAGGTGATAGTAGAAATCCGGGGAGTTGACGTTTATGACCCGACAAAAGGCACTGTTCGTAGTAATACAACTGATGATATTGCGTGCTGGTTCATAGATACTGACTACAATGCCGAAAGTTTCTTCGTGCGCCATGCGTATTTTACTGGGGCTGCAGAACCTTACGAGAAGTTAAAGAAAGCCTTGAGAGCAGAGATTGACGAAACGGCATGGGCGGCGCTTTATTCTACAGTCAGCCGTCCGTTTGACCCGCCTAAAACCGGCAAAATCGCAATTAAGGTCATCAATCATTATGGGGATGAGGTATTGAAGGTATTCACAGTATGAACGACAACGGAGCTATATGGATTGGAGTGGATCCAGGTGGCAAACGCAATTTCGGTCTTGCGATTCTGAGAAGTGATGGCAGTTCACAAACATGGTGTGTGGACTGCGCCGAAGATGCGATAAAAATAATACAAAAGAAGCTTGATAGAATACCAAGTGGAATCGGAATTGACGCTCCTTTGTGGTGGTCATCAGGAAAATCGGGAGACCGATCAGTTGATCAGTGGTTGCGACAGCATTATCGATTGAGTGGGGGTGAGGTGCAAGCAGCAAATTCACTCCGCGGTGCGGCATTAATCCAAGCAGCGATGTTTGTCCAAAGGGTGCGAGAGGTTTTTCCCTCGATTCCGGTGACTGAATCTCATCCCAAAGCGCTCCTTAAAGGACTATATTATAACGATTGGGCCGAATTTTCTGATTGTTTTAAAGCAGGAGACAAGCCAAATACCGACCACGAACGTGATGCGTTAATTTCAGCAGTTTCTGCGAGAGAAGGGTTTGAATGCCGCTGGCAAAACGATCTTAGCCTTAGCGTGGAACGCCTAACTACCGAACAAAATCCTAAAAAATACTGGCTGGCGCCTATTCATTATTTTTGGCCCGAATAAATAGACGGTTCGGTATGATGCTAAATTCAGAAACTAAGGTATTCTGTTTTAAAAGGACAAGATCATATGTATCATGATTTTCTACTAAAAATATTTGAAGCTGCCAGTCTTCAAAGGTGGAATGATAAATTACGTCCCACAATGCTCACCGAACTTGATAAACAGTCCCATAAAATGATTATCAGCTATGTATTAGCAAAATATGAGGAGTCAGCAGGTAACGATGTAGACTGGATTGCTTTAATTGAACGTGGGCTATTTGAACTCATAAGAAGGATAACTACAACTGATATTAAACCCCCAATATTTCACAAAATCAAATCGGTTCCGGAACAGTATAATACGTTGAATGCATGGGTGTACGAACAGACAAATCAATATTTTGATGGATTTCCAAATGAAATTGGTGATCGCTACAAAAAATTTATTTTTAATACTCAAACTGATCAAGTTGATAAAATTCTTGAGGCAGCGCATTTTTATGCAACAAAATGGGAATATGAGATTGTCGAAAGAGCAAATCCTGACGACTTTGAGCGAAATAGCATTAGAGGCTCCATTGACGCGGAAGTTTACAAATATTTCAATTTAGACGGTATAAAACGTCTTATAAAACGGGAATCAATAAAAGATTTTGTCGATTTATGTGGTGCATTACGCTTTCAAAAGAGATGGTCTCATTTGGACCGGGTCCCACAAACCTCAGTATTAGGCCACATGCTGGTTGTTGCCATTTATTCGTACATATTTTCAATTGAACGTCAGATTTGTGAAAAAGGAAGAGTCACGAACTACTTGACAGGATTATTTCACGATTTGCCTGAAGCTCTGACCAGAGACATTATTTCCCCCGTTAAACACGGAACTGGAATTGCAGAATTATTAAAACAATATGAAGTTGAACAAATGGAAAAAGAAGTTTTCAAAAAGATTCCACCTGAATGGCATAACGAGATTAGTCGTTTTACAAAAAACGAGTTTTCCGACACAATAATTGAAGGTGACCAGGAACGCGAAGTTCGTTGTGAGGAACTCGTTAATGAATATAACGATGATAGGTACACTCCTCGGGATGGCACTCTTGTTAAAACTTGCGATCTGATGGCAGCTTTTCTTGAAGCCTATTTAGCTAAGACAAATGGCTTAGCGAGTGATAAATATACAGATGCAATGCGCAATATCTACAACAAATTAGAATCGGATTCCATAGGCAGTTTCAACATTAAACGTTTTTTGTTGAACTTAGAGCCGTGCTTGAAATAACGAGTGTGTTGCTATTCCACCTATTTACTATTGCTTTAATAACTAACCAGCGACGTTATATTCGACGATACAGTCTTTTCTATCCGGTTGATCCTTTGACGTATGGTGTCACCTCTGGCGCGATACGAGGCTCCCATCGAGCGACGAGATGTCTTTGATTGAATAATCTGTAACGATAACCGGAGGGCTTAACCGCCCTCAGGTTTTTTGTGTTGCCACATGACGCCAAAATTATTACAATGACACAAACCGGGGAGGGTTTTGCAATATGTTCTATGAAATCAAGATCACTCTGATGTACCTGGATCCGCCGGTCTGGCGGACGGTACTGGTTCCCTCCAACACTAATCTGCGCAAGTTCCACCGCATCATCCAGCGGGCTATGGGCTGGACCGAATCCCACCTGTATATGTATGAAATTGGCCGGGAACGCTATGGTGATCCGGATCCTGAATGGGGCCCGGACATCATGGACTCCCGCAAAATGACGTTGGATAAGGTATTCACCGACGGCAGAAAGTCGTTTACATATGAATATGACATGGGGGACGGCTGGCGGCATGAAATCAAGTTGCTGCGGGCCGTGGATAGTGAGGCGGGGGCTAAACAGCGCGTCATAGCCGGGGCCAGAGCCTGTCCGCCGGAGGACGTCGGCGGGCCGCCCGGGTATATTAATCTGTTGGTAACGCTGTCTGATCCGGAAAGCGAAGACTACGAGGAGATGGTGGAGTGGCTGGGTGGCGAGTTTGATCCGAATGAATTTGACCTGGCGGCGGCAGACGAAGTGGTCAGGAAGGTGAGATAGAAACAGGCTCGCTTGAGAATTTTACCACACTCAACCGTGCGTCAGGGCTGATTCCTGTAACCTCAGCATCGGTGATAGCCCGGTGGCGATGCCCGGTAACTCTCTGATTTCCCGACGGTCAAGCCGATGTTTCGCCAGCCAACCTTGTTCCAGCCAGTCGTTCAAGCTCATGCGCTGTTTCACTATTTTGACCAGGCACCGGCGAATAATTTCATCAAGGCGGAACCAAAATAAAAGCGGGAATGTCTGTCTAATCTCCATTCGGTTGAGGTGATACCCAATGGTTCAACTATTAGGAATTTATGAGTAGTTAATTCGTGGGCGAACGGGAAGTGAATAGTCTGTAATGATAACCGGGGGCTTTTAAGCTCTCCGGTTATCGCGTTTTATGACTAAAAATGTTACCACTTGTAAATGTTAATAATACGCGGTATATTATAGTAACTACCGAATAAAAATAACGGATAGATGAAAATGGAAGTGAAAACTCAACACATATTTGCCAGGAATAAGCTGATTACTGCCGGGGAACTGACCTCTGCGGGAATGAATCGTATGCGGATAAAACGGATGACCGAACGCGGCGAGCTGAAACGGGTTGCTTTCGGGCTGTATTCTTTGCCTGGTTACCTTCAGTCAGAGTTGGGATCACTGGCTGCGGTTTCAAAAAGAGCGCCGCAGGTAGTTTTTTGTCTCATGACTGCCCTTGCTTTTCACCGGCTTACTACCCAGGCGCCATTTGAGGTTTGGATCGCTATCGGTAATAAAGCACATCCCCCAAGACTGGATTATCCGCCACTGAGAGTAATGAGATATTCACAGGATTCTCTGAACGCCGGAGTCGTGACTCGTCTTATTGACGGCATACCGGTTCGGATAACTGGAATTGAGAAAACCGTTGCCGATTGTTTCAAATTCCGTAACAAGGTCGGTCTTGACGTGGCTATTGAAGCGTTGAAAGAGGCTCTCAGGGCGAAAAAGCTTGATATTGACCTTCTTTGGAAATATGCTTCAATCAATCGAGTAAAAAATGTCATCAAGCCATATCTGGAAGTGCTCTCATGAAAAGTAACATTGCTGTTTCCATCCAGGCCAGATTATTAACCATTGCCCGGGAACGTGGGGAAGAATTCAATTTGCTGCTTACCCGCTATGCTATGGAGCGTTTTCTCTACCGTCTGTCTGTTTCTGAAGCCGGCAACCGCTATCTGCTTAAAGGTGCCCTGCTTTTTTCACTCTGGTTTGATTCTCCTCATCGGCCGACGCGGGATATTGATTTGCTGGAAATTGGTATGGCGAATGAGACTTATACCATCTCGGCAATAAAGGAAATTTGCAGAGTCAGGGCGGCTGACGGCATACGTTTTGATCCTGATTCAATCAGTGTTGAACAGATTAGAGAAGATGATGTGTACGGCGGCCTGAGGGTTAAAATTAATGGGAGACTCGGCAATACCCGCTGTAACGTTCAGGTGGATATAGGGTTTGGTGACGCGGTGACTCCTGGGCCGGAAGAGATTGATTTTCCGGTGATATTGGCCGAACAGCCCGTTATCAAGTTGCGGGCTTATCCCCGCTCAACGATGATTGCCGAAAAATTGGAAGCAATTGTCAGCTTGGGGATGGCTAATAGCCGGGTTAAGGACTATTATGATCTTTTTGCTTTGGCTGGCGAAGATCTCCCGCCGGAAAGTATCGCCGAAGCCATTGTAGCCACCTTCAATCGCCGCCGAACCCCGTTGCCGGAAGACACCCCGTTAGGATTGAGTGATGAGTTTGCGGGAGATGACGGGAAACGGGCAATGTGGTCTGCTTTTCGGTCTCGCAACCGCATAGCAGCGCCGGAGCTGGGTCATGTCGTGAATGGTATACGAAGTTTTGTCACCGAACCGTTGCGTTTGGCGCGGGAGCAGAGACATTAACGCTTAAGTAACGTGATTAAATTGCCGGCGAAACGGATCAGCATCATGGCTTTGCCAGTAGAAACCACGCTCTTCATTATTGACATAACAAAATAATCCGCCTGAATGAGACATTTACCTCTTTACAATAGCTTACAAGTGTACTAAAATACAACCTATGAATAATAATACAACTTGTACCCCGGACAGTCCATTGGAACCCAATTCACAAACCGGCGAAGCCGGCCGACCGCCCCGTCGCCGCGGCGCACCGCGCGGCAATCAGAATGCCTGCAAACATGGTGTCTATTCCCTCAAGACCACCCGGAAGATTCATGCTCTGCTGGAGCGTTCCGGCAACTTTACGGTGTTGCAACGGGAGATGTACGCCGCTTTTATCCGGTCGCAGATGGTGGCCATCCATGATCCGCACAATGATGCCGTGCTTAACAAAACCTTGAAGGCTTTGGTAAAGCTGGTGTGCCGGCATTTTCGCCTTGACCGTAAAGACGGGGAGGGGATCATGTCGGCGATTCAACTGGTCGGCCGGATGCTGGCTGCCCTGGATGTTAAGGAATTAGCCGTGGATGCCCGGGAGCCGCGCCGGGAAGAGGGCGTGTTTAACGACATCACTGATGTTGCTTCAGCTTTCAGGACTGCTGAGTCTGAAACTTTCATAGAGCCTGTATTTGTTTGCCGGTCAACCGGCGCCCAAAGCTGAAACCCGTAATTGTTTCAATTGATGTTACTTTTCTACGAAAAAGTCACTTACGATTGAAACGGGTTTTTCCCGAAGCTGGAGTCGGGTTCGTTTACTGAAATTAGCGCCATTTAAGAAAATTCAATTGTAAATCCGGTTAACCAGCCGCAGCCGTCACCGGCCGCTTATCCGGCGCGCTGAGTATCCAGTAAATGACGACACTGCCGATAGCGGCGAAGAAACACCAGACCGAGGTCAAAACCTGGGTGAACATGAAGACGGCGATGATAAAAGAGACCAGCACCAGCCCTGCCAGCACCCACATTCTGCTGACCGATGAGATGAACAAGGACAGGATGGTGGCCGCCAGATACAGCACAAAGATAATATCCCCGAAGCCGCCGGGGAAATCATTGCGGTAGATAATATGCGTACCCTCAATCTGCGGGGTGACGCTGAATAATATCAGCCGGTAAGCGTAGTAGGCGGCCACGGTCACGCCGCCGGCCAGCAGCCCGGTCAGGATCAGCTTCCGCTCTCTGACCCGTTCCATCAGGAACATTGCCAGCGGGACCACCACCGGCCAGATTACCAGCGCTGCCCACAGGTAAATATGAGCGGCGGCGTCCTGCAGGGCGGCCTGTTCGCCGGATCGCAGGGTCACCCAGACCACTCCCTCGGACAATTGCTGGAGGCCGAAAATAAACGGGATGGCGGCGAATAACCTTTGGTCCGGCCGCCGGGCCTTGCGCATGGTGGCGACCCCGGTGGCAGAAATAACAGCCCCGGCGGCAAAACTGGCTCCGGCTGAAAAACACATAAAGCAGTCCTTATTCTCACCGGGCGTTATTTCCCAGGCGGTTATTCACCCTAATATATACCGAATAGCGGCAGGAACCAAATCCAACCGTGGTGGAGTCCGCCGCCCCCGTCCCCCGCTGATTGTCCGTAAATGCCTTTCAGCGGTATAATGAAAGACTGTTTTTCAAGGAGTTTCCATGCCTCTGGATAAGATTGTCGTGAAGGGTGCGCGTGAGCACAACCTCAAAAATATAGACGTTTCCATCCCCCGGGACAAGCTGGTGGTCATTACCGGGGCCTCCGGTTCCGGCAAGAGTTCCCTGGCTTTTGACACGATCTACGCCGAAGGTCAGCGGCGCTACATGGAGTCGCTGTCCGCCTACGCCCGGCAGTTTTTGGGCCGGATGGAAAAGCCGGACGTGGACTATATTGAAGGCCTGTCGCCCTCCATTTCCATTGACCAGAAGGGCGCTTCCCGCAATCCGCGTTCCACCGTGGGCACCACCACCGAAATCTATGACTATCTGCGCCTGCTGTTTGCCCGCGCCGGTCATCCCCATTGTCCGGAGTGCGGCCGGGAAATCACCATGCAGACGGTGGAGCAGATTGTGGATACCGTCAAGGCGCTGCCGGAGAACGCCAAAATCATGGTCATGGGGCCGCTGATCAAAGACCGCAAGGGTGAGCACCAGGCCATCTTCAAGGAGCTGCGTAAATCCGGCTACGCCCGGGTGCGTATTGACGGCGGCATCCGGGAACTGAATGACGATATTGAACTGGATAAAAAGAAGAAACACCGCATAGAAGTCATCGTTGACCGGCTGGTTATCGGACATTCCGACACTCAGAGCCGCCTGGCCGACTCTATTGAGACGGCGCTTAAGCTGGGTGAGGGCACGGTGCTGGTGGCGGTCATTGACGGGCCGGAGTACATGTTCTCAGAGAAATTCGCCTGTCCGGATTGCGGCATTTCGCTGGGTGAGATTGAACCGCGCAGCTTCAGCTTCAATTCACCGCACGGCGCCTGCCCGGATTGTACCGGCCTGGGCGTCAAGATGGAGTTTGACCCGGATCTGGTTATCCCCAATAAAAAACTGACGCTGGCTGAAGGCGCCATTAACCCTTACCAGTGGCAGACCTGGTATTTTTCCCAACTGGAAGACGTGGCCCGGCGCTACGAGTTCAGCCTGAACACTCCGGTGGAGCAACTGACCCCGGAACAACTGGAAGTGGTGCTGTACGGCGAAGGCGGCGAAAAATTCAAAATGAAGAACCGCTTCGGCAAGACGCGGGAATACACCGCCGGCTTTGAAGGCGTTATTCCGCGGCTGGACCGTTTGTGGAAAGATTCCGAATCAGAGGGCGTACGCTCCGGCATCGCCCGCTACATGGTGGCCAATCCGTGCCAGACCTGCGGCGGTAAGCGTTTGAAACCCGAGGCGCTCGGCGTGCTGATAGACGGCAGGCATATCGCCGAGATCAGCGCCATGTCGGTGGTGGACAGCCTGGAGTGGGTGGAGCGCCTGGCCGCCGATGATACGCCACTGTCGGAGCGCGAGGTTCTGATTGCCCGGCAGATTTTGAAGGAACTGCGGTCAAGGCTGGGTTTCCTCAAGGACGTGGGGCTGGATTACCTGTCAGTGGACCGGGGTTCGGCCACGCTGTCCGGCGGCGAGTCCCAGCGCATCCGGCTGGCCACTCAGATCGGCAGCGGCTTGATGGGCGTCCTCTACATTTGCGATGAGCCCACTGTCGGGCTGCACCCGGCCGATGATTCCCGGCTGATTCAGACGCTGTTGCGCCTGCGCGACCTGGGCAATTCCATTATTGTGGTGGAACACGACGAGGCCATGATGCGCGCGGCGGACTGGATTGTAGACCTGGGGCCGGGTTCCGGCGAGCACGGCGGCCATATCATGGTGTCCGGCCCATTGTCGGAAGTGCTGGAGTGTCGTCATTCCATTACCGGGCAGTATCTGTCCGGTCGCAAGACCATCCCGCTGCCGGCGCACCGGCGTCCCGGTATCGGCCGGGAGATGGTTATCCGCGGCGCGCGGCAGAACAATCTGAAAAACATTGACGTGCATATCCCGCTGGGGCGGCTGGTGAGTATCACCGGCGTTTCCGGTTCGGGTAAAAGCACGCTGGTCAATGAGATTTTATTCAAGAAAATGGCCCAGGCGTTTAACGGGGCGCGCGAAAAACCCGGCGACCATGACGGCATTGACGGCCTGGAGTACATAGACAAGGTCATCGCCATTGACCAGTCGCCCATCGGCCGCACCCCGCGCAGCAATCCGGCCACCTATACCGGCGCTTTTACCCCCATCCGCGACATTTTCGCCACCGTGCCGGAAGCCCGGGTACGGGGTTATAACTCCGGACGCTTTTCCTTTAACGTCAAGGGCGGCCGTTGTGAGGCCTGCAGCGGTGAAGGTTTTATTGAAATTGAGATGCAGTTTTTGCCGGACGTCACCGTGCCCTGCGAGGTCTGCCACGGTCAGCGCTATTCCCGCGAAGTGCTGGATATCCGCTTTAAGGGTCAGAATATCGCCGACGTGCTGAACATGACGGTGGATCATGCGCTGGACTTTTTCACCAACGTGCCGTCAATTAAAAACAAACTTAAAAGCATGCACGATGTCGGCCTGGGTTATATCCGGCTGGGTCAGCCGGCGCCGACGCTCTCCGGCGGCGAGGCTCAGCGGATCAAGCTGGCGACGGAACTGGCGCGCCGCCCGTCGGGGCATACGCTGTATATTCTGGATGAACCGACGACGGGCCTGTCCTTTGATGACGTCGCCGCCTTGCTTAAGGTCATGCAACGGCTGGTGGACGCCGGTAATTCCGTGGTCGTCATTGAACACCAGCTGGATATCATCAAAAACGCCGACTGGATCGTGGACCTTGGGCCGGGCGCGGGCCACCGCGGCGGGGAAATCGTGGCAGCAGGCACGCCGGAAGAAATCGCCCAGGTCAAAGCCTCAGCAACCGGGGAATACCTAAAAAAGGTGCTGAAGTAGCTGCATAAAATCTCAGTACAGCCCGTATCCTGTCATTACCCGCGAAAGCGGGTAATCCACGGAGCTACTGTTTGCTGCTTACCGTAAACTGTAAGCTCAAAAGCTGAAAGCTGACGGCTGACCGCTTCCCCCCTCCGTCATTGCGAGGCCGCTTTGGCGGCCGTGGCAATCTTGTAAGAATAGCCTGCGATCCCGGTGCCCCGTTTTGGTCATTGTAATTTTGGTATTTAATATTGTTTAGGATTTGTTATTTGGGATTTAGGATTTCCCGCCCAGCGGGCATGCCTCGCCCGCCTGGTACCGTTCTTTTTGTCATTACCCGCAAAAGCGGGTAATCCACGGAGTTACTGTTTACCGCCTACTGTAAACTGAAAACTAAAAAGCTGACAGCTCGTAACCGTCTTTGCGAGCCTCCGGCGAAGCAATCTCGGTACACTCATTCAGATATTGGAAATTGGTAGTATTTGTAGTATTTCACTGTCTTTGCGAGGCCGCCCCGGCAGTCGTGGCAATCTTGCAAGAATAGCCTTATAGCGTTTCCGTAGGGGCTAGGCATGCCTAGCCCGCCCGGTCCCGTTCTTTTTGTCATTACCCGCAAAAGCGGGTAATCCACGGAGTTACTGTTTACCGCCTACTGTAAACTGTGAACTCAAAAGCTGAAACCTGACTGCTGACGGCTGACAGCTACCCGTGTCCCGCCATCCACTCTCCCACCACCCCCAGCACCGTATCCCGGCAGGGCTCATTAAAAATCTCGTGGTAACAGCCGGGAAAAATATGCAATTCCTTATCGGTTGAGGCGGCCTGATCAAATAACAACTGGCTGCCGGACGGATCCGCCATGCGGTCGTGTTCCCCGTGAAGCACCAGCAGCGGCAGGGTGATGTCCGCCAGCCGGGACTTGATGGAACGGGTAACGCGGAAAAGCTCCGCGCCCATGCGCGCCGGAATCTTGCCGGTGTAAACCAGCGGGTCCTTGACATAATCATCAACAACGGTCTGGTCGCGGCTGAGCGTATTTGACGGCAATTTCTGAACTCCCAGCCGGGGCGTCACTTTGGAGAACACGCCGGCCAGTTTGACCAGCAGGTGAGACACGCCGTGTTCAATATTCAGCGGCAGGCCGGACAGCACAACTCCGTTGATACCTGCAGGGCCGGAGGCGGCGTAATCGGCAATCTCAAGCGCCCCCAGACTGTGCCCCAGCAGGAACAGGGGCAAACCGGGGTGGGCCGCTCTGACCTTGTCCACGAATTTGGCCAGGTCGCCGGTCAGGTCGTCAAAACTGTTGACATAACAACGCTGCCCGGGCGAGCGGCCGTGACCCCGCTGGTCGTAAGTCCAGACGGCATAACCCTGCGCCAACAGGTAGTTGACTACATGGTCGTACCGGCCGGAATGTTCGGCCAGACCGTGCATCAGCACAATGACCCCTCGCGGCGGGGCTTCCGGCAGTCGGGCGCGGTAAAACAAGCCGGGCGGACAGCCGTTATCAAAAAGACCTTCAATCTGAGACATGACGTTCAATATAGCAATAACCCGCAGTTTTGACAATCACGCTTCCGGCTGACTAAGATAACGCAAGGAGAGACACACATGAATAGACAACAAGCTCTGGACGCCGTGAAAAGCGAGATTTCCAATCAGAACTTAATCAAGCACATGCTGGCGACGGAGGCGGTAATGCGGGGGCTGGCCGCGCACTTCGGCCAGGACGTTGAAGAATGGGGCCTGGCCGGGCTGCTCCATGATATTGACCTGGACCGCTGCAATAACGACCTGACCGTCCATGGCCGCCTGTCAGCCGAAATGGCCGGAGAACTGGGCGCAACCGACGCTGCCTGTCACGCCATCCTGTGTCACGGCATGCTGGGCGAACCATGCAATACCCTGATGGACAAGGCCTTATATTGTGCCGATCCGGTCACCGGCCTGATCACGGCCGGGGCGCTGATCCGACCGGAAAAAAAGCTGGCGGTAGTCCAGGCCAAATCCATCCTGAAACGCTTCAAGGAGAAGAGCTTTGCCGCCGGGGCCAACCGCGAGCAGATCGCTACCTGCGCGGACATCGGGCTGACGCTGGAGGAGTTTATTACGCTGTCCCTTGAGGCCATGCAGGCGGTCGCCGACGATCTGGGCTTATAGTAACCCGGTCCCTTAATTATAATTGACTTGGATACTACTGCCGTCCGCGGTTTTACAGACCTCAATCCGGGCTGGGAAGGCATCCTTGAACTCCTCAATATGGGTGATGACCAGGATGCAGTCAAACTGGTCCTGAATCCCGGCGATGGCTTCTTTCAGCTTGTCAATGCCGGCGGCGTCCTGAGTGCCGAAGCCCTCATCAATAATCAGCGTCCGCAGGGGCGCGCCGGTGCGGTCGGCCAGCAGCCGGGACAGCGCCAGCCGCAGGGCAAAATTGATGCGGAAAGCCTCGCCGCCGCTGAAGAGGTCATAATCACGGGTGCCCAGTTCGTCGCTGACCTTGATGTCAAAGGTTTCGGTGGTTTCGCCTTTGCGGGTCAGCCGCTGGAGTTCCAGTTTCAGGCTCATCCGATTATCGGTCATCCGGGCCAGGAGCTGGTTTGCCTCAGCCTCCATCCGGGGAATGGCGTTGTCAATCAAGGCGGCCTGAATGCCGTCACGCCCGAAATATTTTTTTAAATCACGGTAGATGCTCTCGGTTTCGGCCTGGCGGCGGATTTCAGCGGTTTTAGCGGCAATATCCTTTTTGAGTTCCTGCAACTGGGCCAGGTTTTGCTGGAGCACCCCGGTCGTTCGGGTGGCGGCGGTGGCTTGCTGCTTCAGCTCGGCCACCAGGCGTTCCGCCTCTTGCAGCGCCGCGTCGTCCACCACCGGCAGTTCGGCTAATTTGGCCCGCAGTTCGGCGGCTTCCTGCTCCCGGGCGGCCAGGCGTTTGTTAAGTTCACCGATAGAGGCCTCAATGCCTAAGCGGGCTTGCTCGTCGGCGGCCAGCAGTTTTTCCGCTTCGGCCAGTTCGCGGTGTTTCCGGTCAAAAGGCTCTAATTCGGCCAGTGTTTCGCTGGTGCGCCGGTGTTCCTCGGTGTCATAGCCGACTTGTTTAATCTGAGCTTCAAGCTCAGCCAGGCGCCGGCGTTCCTCCGGGGCAAAATCACCGGTTTCAATTTTACGGTTGAGGTCGGCCAAATGCTTTTCGCCTTCCGGCAGGCGTCCGGCGGCCTTTTCGGCTTCCTCAATATCGCGGCCCAGCCGGGCGTCCAGGTTGGTCAGCCGGGTTCTCTCGGCTTTTAGCGTGGCTCCGGCGTCCAGTTCCTGAGTTAGTTGGCGGCGCTTCAGTTCATTGGCCTGGGCTGAAGCCGACAGGCTGTCCAAACGCTCCTGAATGGCGGCTTTATCGCTGTGATATTTATGCAGCACGGTGGTCAGCCGGTCCTGACTGAGTTCGGTTTCACATACCGGGCAGGCGGCCTCTGACGAGTCGGCCAGTAATTTGGCCTTGCTGTCATTTTCGGCCAGTTGTTTGCGCAAACTGGCAGTCTCGGCTTCTATCCGGGCGTCTTCAGTCTTGAGCTGCTGGATGGCAGTGGCGAGGCCGTCAAGGTGTTTTTCCTTCACGGCGAGTTGCGCCAGCTCAGCGGCCAGACTGGAAAGGGCGGCTTTAAGTTTGGGCAATTCCGCCGCCCGGGCAGCCAGTTCATCAAACTTGGTCTGCCAGTGAACTCGGGTGGACCTGGCATCGTTGAGGGCGGCACTGACGGCGGCTTCCAGAGTTTTGGCCTGTCCGTCAAACTGGCGGAGCGTCATCAGCTTTTGGCTGAACTCAGTATTGCGCTTGACGGCTGCCTGGAAACCGGCGTATCCGGCTTCAATGGCCGGCTTCTCGGCGATAACCAGACGGTATTGGGTTATCCGCTGGCTGTTAGCTGCCAGTTCGGCCTGCCGGCGGGTCAGGTCGCCGGTGATTTCCCGGACGCCAGCCTCGGCCTGACCCAGCGCCTGGCGCTGAGACTCCACCAATTGGCGTGTGCGTTTCAGCTCATCCAGAACGGCCTGTTTTTCCTTCAGGCCAGCTTCGGCACCGGCAGAATCCTGAGTTGCCGCGGCCAGAGCGGCTTCTATCTCCGGCTCCTGAGCCAGTTTGGTCTGCTCCAGACCGATGCTGTCGGTCAGCATCTTTTTGGCGGCGACGGCCTGATCGGCCCTGGCTTTGGCACTGTCCGACAACTGTTCGTAAATATCCAGATTCAGGATAGTGCCCAGCACTTCCTTGCGTTTGTTGGGTGTCAGTTCGGTAAAATGGTCCGCTTCGCCCTGCCTCAGATAGGCGGAATTGATAAAGGTTTCATAATCCAGTCGCAGCAGACTGGTTATTTTGGCCGCAGTCTCACTTAAGATGCTGCCGGAAATATTGGTCACTTCTTCACCGCTGACCAGAAACAGGCTGAGTTCAGAGTGACCGGCTCCAGCAGACCTTTTCGGCTTGGTCCGCCGCCGCTCCACCCGGTAAACCTGGCCGTCACCGGCCCGGAAGTCAAAGGTCACTGCAGTTTCGGATTCACCCTGAGTGATCAGGTCGTCATCGCCGGAGGCCTTGGAGCGCAGGCGGGATTTGCCCCACAGCGCCCAGGTCATGGCGTCAATAATGGAGGTTTTACCGGCCCCGTTATCACCGGAGATGCAGGCCAGGTGAATGCCCTCAAAGGTCAACAGCGGCATCTCCCCCCGGTAGGGCAAAAAGTTTTTCAGCTTCAGGCGGACTGGAATCATAAACGGCAATTCTCCAGGGGGATTTTAGCATAATGAGACCGAATGCAGATAAAAAACCGGGCGGCTTGTGGGCCGCCCGGTGCTGGTCGCTATTCCAGGTAATCTTTAAGTTTACGGCTCCGGGTGGGATGCCGAAGCTTGCGCAGGGCTTTGGCTTCAATCTGCCGGATACGTTCACGGGTGACGTTGAACTCTTTGCCGACCTCTTCCAGCGTCCGGCTGCGGCCGTCTTCCAGACCGAAGCGGAGCTGCAATACCCGGCGTTCCCGCGGCGTCAGACTGTCCAGAACGCTGTCAATCTGCTCCTTGAGAAGCTGACGGGAAGCGGCGTCCGGTGGCGGCAGAGCATTCTGGTCTTCAATGAAGTCACCTAGATGAGAGTCTTCTTCCTCACCGATGGGGGATTCCAGGGATACCGGCAGCTGCGATACCTTGGCGATCTCGCGGACCTTCTCCGGCGGCAGCTCCATTTCTACGGCGATTTCATCCGGGGTGGGCTCCCGGCCCAGCTTCTGGGACATGGAGCGGGAGATGGACAACAGCTTGTTAATGGTTTCTACCATGTGCACTGGAATGCGGATGGTGCGGGCCTGGTCGGCGATGGCCCGGGTGATGGCCTGACGGATCCACCAGGTGGCGTAGGTGGAAAACTTGAAGCCGCGGTGGAAGTCAAACTTCTCCACCGCCCGGATTAGGCCGATATTGCCTTCTTGGATCAGGTCCAGCAGCGGCATGCCGCGCCCAATGTGCTTTTTAGCCACACTGACCACCAGACGGAGGTTAGCCTGAATCAGGTGGCGTTCCGCCTTCCCGGACTCAATCTCAATGGTATCCAGATAGCTCTTAAACTGATGCTCAAAGTGATCCAGACGGTTGGTGAAAGCCGGGGACGCGACCAGTGCGTTGATTTCCGACAGGTCGGTCTCGGCCGGTATGCCGTCCAGAACCTTTTTGGGCAGCAGTTCGCTATTGAGGGACAGGTCAATCAGCGCCTGTTCAATCTGCGACACCGGCGCATTCTGTTCTTCAGCGATACTCTTGGTCAGTTCCTGGTCAATTTCCTGCTCAATGCTGGCCCGGAGCTTAGGCGCGAAAACGGCGTCCTTGAAATTGGTTGAGACTTCCAGCCCCAGTTGCTTCTGCAGCAAAGCGACGGTTTCAGCCGCTTTGACCAGCTCCTGGAGCATGCAGACAATGACCTGAACGGAATTGGGATTCTGGCCGTCACGTTCGCGGCAGACCTGGCGGATTTCACGGATACGCTTGCCGGCTTCCATTTTCTTGGCCAGCATTTTTTCGGTTTCAGCGTTAAGCAGCGGGACGCGGCCGATTTCGTGCAGATACATGCGCACCGGGTCATCCACAATGCCATGCTCCAGTTGCTCCGCCGGAGCTTCCAGATTAGGCATCATGTGTTCCGCTTCTTCGGGTATGGTATCGGATTCGGAGTCCTCATCATCATCGTCGTTGAGTTCGTCGGGGTTGACATCATGGGGAACCTTTGGGCCCTCATGTTCTTCCTCTTCTTCCTGATCAACGACTACCTTCTTGGACTGATCGGTCTCCTCATCATCCTCGTCATCGGTGACTAACTTGGTGGTTTCTTTGGCCATATATTACCTCCCGGAACTGTGGTGCAGTTCGTTTTTCTGTCTGAATATTTCTGCCAGCCGGTCATTGATGACCAGGCTTTGTTCATGATACTTATTGATTTCCGCCTCGGAATCGTCACCGGCGGCGGTATTTATTGCTTCTTTAATTCTAGCCGAAGTGGCTTTTAAATACTTTTCCTCCAGGCGCAGGGCGCATTCGGCCAGCCGCTCGGTTAATTTTGATGCCGGTTCCGGCAGCTCCAGCAGGCGGTCAAATCGGGCGGCGCATAATTGGTCTAAAGCCGCTCTGGCTGCTGCCAGGTCGGCTGTCTCCCGAAGCTGAATAAAAATTTCCCGGTTTTCTGCGGTGCTGAAGTACGCCGGCTTTACTGACTGACACACCTCGGCCAGTTCAGGGTGCCGCAGCCAGATGGCCAGCAGGTAATCCTCTACCGCAGCGGCAGTTACCGGCGGCTCCGCGCTTCCGGCATTCCCTTTAGCCGCCGACACGGCGGTCGGTTTCAGCCGGTTCAGACTGAATTGTAGTTCAGCGGTATCCACGCCGACCATCCGGGCCAGTTCGGTCAGGTAGTGGCCCCGGCGGACGGGGTCATTGATAACCGATATCACCGGCAATAAATATTTAGTCAGCTCTGACTTACCGGCAGCAGTCGTCAGATTGTAATCGGCTGAAGAGCGTTTGAACACGAACTCCGTCAGCGGTCCGGCCTGATCAAGGACAGCTTTCCAGGCTTCCGGGTCACGGCGGATAACATCATCGGGGTCATTACCCGGCGGGGCCACGGCGACCTTGATCTCCTGGCCCAGGATATTTTCATGCGGGATACAGCGGGTCATGGCTTCTTCACCGGCTGAGTCGGCATCCAGCGCCAGAATAAGGTTGCGGGATATTTTGCGCAGGATATTTATCTGTTTTTCCGTGACCGCGGTGCCCATGCTGGCGACGGTATTGGTAAACCCGGCCTGATGGCTGACAATGACGTCAAAATATCCTTCCACGATGATGGCGCGGTCAACCTGGCGAATGGCTGAAGCAGCCAGGTTGATGCCGAACAGGGTGGAGCTTTTGGAGAATACCGGTGTTTCCGGAGAGTTGAGATATTTCGGCACAGAATCGTTCAGCACGCGCGCCCCAAAACCGGTAATCCGGCCCTTGATATCACAGATGGGGATCATTAACTGATCCCGGAAGCGGTCATAAGTGCGGCCGCTGTCGGCACTGCCCAGCAACCCGGCTTCCAATAAAAGGTCGTCCTGGTATTCCTGTCCGTTGAGATGATCCTTCAGAGATTGCCAGCCGGGAAGGGCATAGCCTAACTGGAAATCGTCTATTGATTTCTGGTTGATACCGCGGGACTCTAGATATTGCCGCGCTTTGACCGCCGTGTCTGAGTACAGCAGCAGGTCATGGTAATATTGCGCCGCAGCGGCGTTTACCCGCAACAGTTCATCATGTTGTTCCCGCTCCGGCGATGCCGGCGCAAAAGCTTTCAAAGCGACGCCGTATTTGTCGGCCAGGCGCTCCACCGCTTCACCGAAGGACAGCCCTTCTTTTTTCATGATAAAAGAAAATATATCGCCACCGGTCCCGCAGGAGCCGAAGCAGTGCCAGGTCTGCTGCTCCGGATATACGAAGAAACTGCCGTGTTTTTCTGAATGGAACGGGCACAGGCCTTTCAGAGTTTTGCCGGAACGTGTCAGCTTAGTATACTGGCCGATGAACTCCGCAATATCTGAGCGTGATTTAATTTCTGAGACTGTATCCATCTTATATTAACCCGAACGCCATAGCCATACTGGAGGCAAAAAGGTCGGTCATCCCGGCGATATAATCCACCACGCCGCGTTCCGGATCGTCTTCGTAAATATATTCATCCGGCATGCGGTGGGGAAAATTAAGCAGAAAGGAGTACATCGCTCTGAGGATGTTTCTGGCACCGTCGGCTTCCTCATCCTGGCGGCTGTACACCCGCTCAAACATAAATTCCCGCAAAGTATTGGTGGCTTCAAGAACGTTGTCACTCATACCGATAACTGCCGGCGCCTCCGGGGCTTCTCCGGAAACACCCCAGGAAAAGGCAATGACATCACTAACCATGGTGTTTATCCGGGCAGAGTGCCTGGTTCCCAGAACCGTCGTGGCGCTGGTCGGCAGATCTTCTTCCTTGATCAAATTACCCCGGATGGCATCAGCGATATCGTGATTGACATAAGCCAGTGCGTCAGCCAGCCGGCAGATTTCGCCCTCCGGCGTGGCCGGACGGCCGGCGGCATTGGATAAAATATCTTCGCGAGCCTTGGAATGGTTGAGAATGCCGTCGCGGACTTCCCACGTCAGGTTTAACCCTTGCCCGTTCTTCTCCAGAAAATCTATCACTCTCAGACTTTGCTCGTTGTGGCGAAAGCCGCCGGGGTACAGGTCAGCCAGAACTTCTTCACCAACGTGACCGAAGGGAGTATGGCCCAGATCATGGCCCAGGCTGATGGCTTCGGCCAAGTCCTCATTGAGCCGTAAAGCTCGCGCGATAGTTCGGGCTAGTTGGGACACCTCCAGCGTGTGGGTCAGCCGAGTGACGAAATGGTCGCCGCTGGGCGCGATGAAGACCTGGGTTTTATGTTTGAGCCGCCGGAAAGCCTTGGAGTGGATGATGCGGTCACGGTCACGCTGAAACTCAGTCCGTATATCGCTTTGGGGTTCTTCACTTCGGCGTCCTCGGCTTTCGGCCGAAAGCGTGGCGAATGGCGATAGCCACTGCTTCTCACGCTGTTCAAGAAAGTGACGTATGTTTTCGGGTGTTTTCATTCTGTAACGACATTCTCCGGGATGCACCGGCGGTGAGAGGGAAAAAGTGCGGCCACCTTCGTGACATTATAGCGAAGGGCAGGAAGGAATGTTAAGCTGAACAGCTAAAGGCTCTCCCAATGTATTTTAATAAAAAGCGAAATCACTCCCGCTGGCTGAACTCCAGTGAGCAGAGCTTACTTAAAAGACGCAGAACCGGGCTGTAAATGTGAAGCAGCCCGGTTCTGTCTTATTTCTTTTGCTTGGCTTCTGCCTTTGCGATTATCTCACGGGTGGTGCCGATCATATCGGGAGAGACGGAAACCGAGGTAATACCCCAGGATACCAGTTTCTCAGTCAGCTCGGGGTAGACCGACGGTGCCTGTCCGCAGATGGAGGCGGTGATGCCCCTTCTCTTAGCGGTGGTAACGGCGATTTCCAGAGCTGCCATGACGGCTTCGTTGCGTTCGTCAAAGGTTTCCTGGAGTTTTTCTGAATCACGGTCAATGCCCAAAACCAACTGGGTGAGGTCATTGGAGCCAATGGAAATGCCGTCAATGCCGGCGTCAATAAACTTATCCATCAGGAAGATATTAGCGGGAATTTCGGTCATCATCCAGACCTTAAAGTCAGGGCCGCGTTTTAAGCCTTCTTCTTCCAAAATAGCGATGGTGCGCTTGATCTCATCAACCGTCCGGACGAAGGGAATCATCACCCAAAGATTGGGGTAATCTTTACGAACCCGCTTGATAGCCTCAATCTCCATTTTGAAGCTTTCAATATCTGTGATGTAGCGGGAAGCGCCGCGGTAGCCGAGCATCGGATTTTCTTCCGGCAGTTCGTATTTATCACCGCCTTCCAGTTCCCGATATTCGTTAGTCTTGAAGTCGGTCGTACGGTAGACCACCGGCCGCGGGCTGAAAGCTTTGGCGAAGGGCAAAATACCGTCGTAGAGTTTCTGAATGAATTCTTCCTGACGGCCTTGTTCAATCATGAAATTGGGATGTTTACCAATAGCACTGACGATAAATTCAGCCCGAAGCAGCCCGACGCCGTCAACATTGCGCGCCGCGACCTGATCAGCCAGTTCGGGTTGAGCCAGATTGACATATACTTTGGTTTTGGTAACGATGGCGTCTCGCATCAGACTGACCACCGAAGAAGTCTGAACCCGGCGGGTAACCTTGCCGTTATATACCTTGCCATGAGCACCGTCAACGGTGATGATTTGACCTTCTTTTAAAAGCGAAGTAGCTTCGCCGGTGCCGACAACGCACGGGATGCCTAATTCACGGCTGACGATGGCCGCGTGGGAGGTACGCCCACCACGGTTGGTGACGATGGCCGCTGCTCTTTTCATCGCCGGGACAAAATCAGGGGTGGTCATTTCGGCTACCAGTATATCGCCGCTGAGCACGCGGTTAATCTCATTGGGATCCAGGATAATTTTAACCGGCCCGGAAGCCAGACCTGGTGAAGCGGCAGCGCCGGCCAGGATAATAGGCTGCTTTATTTCCGGCTCTACCTCGGAACTCTCTTTTAACGCGGTTACTGGACGGGATTGGACGATGAAAATATCTCCGTTTTCCTGAGCCCATTCAATGTCCTGCGGAGATCCGTAATGTTTCTCAATATGAATGGCCAGTTCAGCCAGTTTGAGAACTTCTTCATCCGACATTTTTTGGAGTTCCTGCTTTGACGGCGGGACTGATTGCCAGTAATTGGCGCCTTCTACTTCATTTTCAACGCCGGTGGTGTTGCGGATCAAGCGGCGGGACTGGCGGCTGATGCGGCGGGAAATGATGGTCGGACCCGCTTTATCAACGATAAACAGATCGGGGGTGATTTCGCCGGATACGAGGCCTTCGCCCAAACCATAAATCACTTCAATCACGATTTTGGAAGCGTCACTGGTGATTGGCTCAATAGTGAATATGACGCCGGAAGTGACCGACTGCACCATGCGTTGCACCGGCACTGCGATACCGACCTGGAAATGGTCGAAATTTTGCTCGTTACGGTAGTAAACAGCCCGGGGTTCAAAAAGCGAAGCCCAGCACTTCTGGACCGCCTTGACTACGGCATCGGCACCTTCAATATTCAGATAGGTGCTTTGCTGGCCCGCGAAGGAGGCTTCCGGCAGATCTTCCGCGGTAGCTGAGGAACGCACTGCGACTAGGCCTTCGCCCATGGATTTGTATGACTCTCGAATCTTTTCCGCCAGCACAGGAGGCATGGGAGTGTTCATTATTAGTTGTTTGGCTTCGTTGGCGGCAGCGGACAGAGCTTTAGAATCTTCAACGTCAAGACCTTTCAGTGATGCCTTAATCCGGTCTTGTAGACCCGATTCATGAATGAATTCGTAATATGCATTAGCGGTAACGATAAAGCCCGGGGGTACTGGAATCTTGGCTGAGGTCATTTCACCCAGGTTGGCACCCTTTCCGCCAACAACGGGGATATCATTTTTAGATACCTGTTCAAACCAGACAATCGCCTCCGGGGTTTTCTGCATCCGTGGTTGTCTCCTTCCCGATAGCTAAATGTTTATTGGGTCACTGGTAAAGTTGTTGTGATAACCGGGTGCCGTGCCGACAAAGGCTAGATATTCTACTACAAAAAACCGCCTTGTTAAAGTCCCCTGTCACGGATAAATATCTTAGCAAAAGGCAGCCAAGCAGGGGGGATAGTGTTGACTTGCTTTTTCAACCGTAAAATCCAGTTGTTATGCGGACACCTTGCGTTAATTCTACCATGAATTCGTACGGAAATGTTCATTGACACCTCTTGGGTATAAATGTAGAATTGAAACGTCTTCAAGTCTGTTGCAGGGAGGCCCTTTTATATAATGATAGAAATGACCATTGAGAGTATCCGGGTCAGTTTGGTGAATTATCAGCGGGTGGTCATGCTGAAAGAAAAGAACACTCTGCGTTATCTGCCGATCTGGATCGGCTCTGCCGAAGCTCAGGCCATCGCCATCAGATTGCAGGAAGGTATTCAGGTGCAGCGTCCGATGACGCATGATCTGCTGGCGACTGCCATTGAAGTACTTGGGGCAACCGTGGATCACGTTATTGTCAGTGACCTGAAGAACGACACTTTTTATGCGAAGATTTTACTGAACATCGGTGAAAACCAGGTGGAAATAGATTCCCGGCCCTCAGATGCTCTGGCATTGGCCGTCCGCGTGGATGTTCCAATATATGCGGATGAGTCAGTCCTTGATAAGGCTGGAATTGTCCTTGACCGGGAAAGTGAAGGGCAGGAGGTACTGGACGGGCTGGATGGCGCCGCCGATGTTACCGAACGGCGCAAAAAGGCCAGTGAAGATGAAATCAACAAAATGAGCGCTTTCCGGGACTTTATTGAGAACAATTTGGATCTGGAAGACTTTGATAAACGGAAGTCTTAAAAAGACTTAAAGGTGAAAAAAAGCGGGACGAAATTTCGTCCCGCTTTTTAATTCTAGAGTGTTGTTTAGGTGGCGGAGAGGGTGGGATTCGAACCCACGGTCGGGTTGCCCCGACTCACACTTTCCAGGCGTGCCTGATAGTCCACTCCAGCACCTCTCCGCATGAGTCGTCCCACCTGGTAAAGCCCGACAATGATATAAAAAACGGCGTCCTTAGTCAAGCTAACAGTAATCGCTTCAAGGCTTATAGTATGAATGGCGGAGAGGGTGGGATTCGAACCCACGCTCCGTTACCGGAGATCGCTTTTCGAGAGCGACACCATCAACCACTCGGACACCTCTCCGGCGGCTATTTTACCTGAACAGGCCGTTAATGTGAAACCCCGTCACACGACAAATAATTCGGTTGATGCGGCATTGGAAGAATTTTTGATTATCTGTTAAAGTTACTCTCCATATGGAAACTGACCTTATATATTTTAAACTGATACTGACTTTCGGCTTGGTATTATTAGCTGCCCGTTTGGGTGGTGAAATTGCGGAAAGATACTTCAAGCAACCTGCGGTAATCGGAGAATTAGCCGCCGGCATTATTATTTCGCCGTTCTTGCTAGGAAGTTTATTCAACGATCCGGTGATTCTTAATTTTGCCACCATCAGCGGTCATTTTGCTGAAGGTGGGCTGGAGGTTGAAAATTTCAACCCCCTACAGATCGTGTCCGAAATTGCTGTTATTGCACTTTTGTTTGTGGCTGGTTTGGAAACTGATGTCCGGGCTTTTGTTAAAAATGCTTTTTCCGGCGCATTGATTGCAATTGGTGGTGTTATCGTTCCGTTTATTTTGGGCTATGGTGCCGCGATGTACTTTTTTCCGGAAATCGGTACTGTCGGTTGGTTGTTTACCGGTGCGGTGCTGACAGCTACAAGCATAGGTATCACCGTACGTATCCTGATGGACATGGGTAAGCTTGGTACCCGAGAGGGCACCATTATTCTCGTGGCTGCGGTTATTGACGACATTCTTGGTTTGGTAATTCTGTCAGTGGTGATTACTATGGCGAAGACCGGTGAGCTTTCAACCGGAGCGGCTATTGTTACCGGTTTGATTGGCTTTGCGGTTTGGCTGGGGATTTTATTCATCGGATACTTTGGGCACAAGTATATTTCCCGGTTTTTACTGGCTCCATTCAAAGACTCTGGTTTAATGCCGATTACCGCCCTGGTTATTGGTGTACTGATATCTTACGGGGTTACTTTGGTGGGGTTGCATCCGGTAGTTGGTGCCTATGTTGCCGGTTTGATGTTTGCTGCCACCGCCGAACGTGAGGATATTATTCATCAAACGCGGCCTATAATGCTGTTCATGGCGCCGTTCTTTTTTGCCTATCTTGGTATGCAGGTTGATCTTGGGGCTATCGGAGCTGTCATTATTCCAGCGTCAATTATTATCGTGCTTGCGGTGTTTGGTAAAGTTGTTGGTTGTTATATACCGGCACGCTATATCGCCAAGTGTGACCATAAAGGCAGTATGATAATCGGTATGGGGATGGTGCCTCGGGGTGAAGTAGGACTGATAGTTGCGGGTGCCGGATTGCTCGTTGGTGCCATCAGTCGGGATATATTTGGTGTTGCCGTAGCTGTGAGTTTGGTTACCACATTAATCGCGCCTTCACTCTTGAAGCCGCTGTTTAAAAAAGCCGCGAGTGAAGCTCCTTCTTCACCACATCTGCCACATTAAAGCTGATTTCTTGTCAAAAATACGTTCTATAAGATAGAATGTATACTCACCTATTTGCCCCTGTAGCTCAGGTGGATAGAGCACCAGCCTCCGAAGCTGGGAGCGAGCGTTCGAGTCGCTCCAGGGGCAGTATTACAAATTTAATCAGGGAGGGGCTACTATTAAAAGCGAACTTGCTGAACTCAGGTGGCACGGTCGCGGTGGCCAAGGGGCCGTCACATCGGCGGAACTGGTGGCTCAGGCGGCAATTTCCGAAGGCAAATACGCTCAGGGATTCCCCAGTTTTGGCCCGGAACGGCGCGGGGCGCCGGTCATGGCTTTCAATCGGATCAACGCAAGTAATCCAATTCGTAATCGGGCGGGCATCACCAATCCGGACGCCGTTATTGTTCTGGACCCCAGTCTTATTGAAATTGCCAGGGTAACTTCCGGTCTCAAACAGGGTGGGACTATCGTTATCAATACCACAAAGCCACTGGACTCATTTCCCGAATTATCCAAGCATTGGCGTGTTGCGGTTATTGACGCCAATCTTATCGCTCGGGAAGAACTGGGTGTGCCCATCGTCAATACCACCATGCTTGGGGCCTTAATCAAGGCTCTGGGGATCATAGATCTGGAATCTATGACTGATCCGGTGAATCACCGGTTTGGCAAGATTGCTGCGAAAAATCTCAAGGCCATGAAGCGGGCTTTTGAAGAGACCCGGGTAAAGGAGCTTGAAACTGGTGGCTAAACAAGAACATGAATTGACCTGGAAAGACATTGAAATTGGTGCTGCCGTTACCGAACCTGGCAGTGCTGCGGTATATAAAACCGGGGATTGGCGCTCTCAGCAACCCTCATACGATTTTTCACGCTGCATCAAGTGCGGAATCTGCTATATATTTTGTCCGGAAGGCTGTATTCATCAGAACCAGAAAGGCTTTTTTGAGGCTGATTTTTTCTATTGCAAAGGCTGCGGAATTTGTGCTTATGAGTGTCCTACCCGGGTAATAACCATGCGGGAGGAGACCGAAAAGTAATGGGTAGACGAATTGGAATTGAAGTATCAATAGCGCTGGCCGATGCGGTAAAACTGGCTAATGCAGATGTAATTGCTGCCTATCCTATCACGCCGCAGACTCACATCGTTGAGCATCTAGCGGAGCTTGTCGCCGAAGGCGAACTGGATGCCGAATACGTACCCGTTGAATCAGAACATTCTGCGCTGAGTGCCTGTTTGGGATCATCGGCAGCCGGTGCAAGAACTTTTACAGCTACTGCCGGACAAGGGTTGGAGCTAATGCACGAGGTTTTGTATGTAGCTTCCGGCATGCGTTTGCCTATTGTCATGGCTGTCGCTAACCGCGCCTTATCATCGCCTTTATCGGTGTGGGGGGACCATTCCGATGCTATGGCGGTCAGGGATACCGGCTGGATTCAGGTCTTTACTGAGAACGGCCAGGAAGTAGTTGATCAAATCATCTGCGCCTTTAAGATTGCCGAAGACCACAACGTGCTGTTACCGATAATGGTGCATCTGGATGGTTTTCATCTTTCTCATGTGATTGAACCCATTGAGATGCCTGAAGAATCAGATGTTTGTGAGTTTTTACCCCCCATTCACAGTCCTTTAACATTACATCCTTCCAAACCTGTAGCCATGGGTGATTTTGCCCCGCCGGTGGTCTTTACTGAAGCAAAATGGGCTCAGGAACAGGCAATGTCCGGGGTCAAGAAAACCATAATACAGGTCTGGGATGAATATGCCCAAAAATTTGGTCGCTCTTATCATCCAGTTGAATGTTATAAATGTGAAGGTGCCAAAACCTTGCTTTTTACTATGGGCAGTTTTTCGGAAACCGCCATGTCAGCGGTGGATAGTCTCAGGGCCAAAGGTGTTGATATTGGGTTGATTCGGCTCCGCCTGTGGAGACCGTTTCCGTTTGAAGAATTCAGGGCAGCAGTTAAAGGCGTTAAGACACTGCTGGTACTTGATCGAAGTATTTCCTCCGGTGGTCCGGGCGGTCCGGTTGCTTCGGAGCTGAAGGCCGCTTTGTACAACGAAGCCGATAAACCCGCTGTGGTCAGTTTCATTGGGGGTTTGGGTGGACGTGATATTACGGTAGATGGTTTTGAACAATTGATAACCGATGGAATGCGGATAGCCGCATCAGGCACCGATAAAGAATATGAGATGATCGGGGTGAGGGAATAATGCAAAATCTGAATATTTATGCCTCCCGACTGGTCTCAAAAGAAGAGCCGTTTGCGCCCGGCCACCGAGCTTGTATCGGTTGTGGAGAAGCACTCGCGGTCAGGCTGGCCGCCAAGGCTTTTGGGCCCAATACAATCGTTGTTAATGCTACAGGTTGTATGGAAATCGTGGCTTCCCAGTACCCTTATACGTCCTGGCAATTGCCGTGGATACATACACTTTTTGAAAATAGCGCTGCGGTAGCTTCGGGTATTGAGGCTGGACTAAAAGCCCAGATGCGTAAAGGAACACTGCCTCAGGAAGATATCAATGTGGTTGCAATTGCCGGTGACGGTGCAACCCTGGACATTGGTTTGCAGGCGCTATCCGGTGCTATGGAGCGAGGACACAATTTCTTGTACCTTTGCTTCGACAATGAAGCCTACATGAATACAGGGATACAACGTTCATCCGCTACGCCCTTTGGAGCGGCAACCACCACCTCTCCGGCTGGCAAGGTTCATGCCGGGCAGCTGTCATGGAAAAAAAATATGCCGGAGATTGCCGTTGCCCATGGGATACCATACGTTGCCACCGCTTGCCCCAGTTACCCTTTTGACCTGATTGAAAAAGTGAAAAAAGGATTGGCTGTTAAGGGGCCGGCATATATCCAAATTATGTCGGTTTGCCCCACCGGTTGGAGATGTGATACCGATATTTCCATACTGTTGGGCCGTTTAGCAGTGGAAACCGGAGTTTTTCCTCTTTATGAAGTTGAGAACGGCCGATACAAGATGAGCATGGAGCCTCAAAAACTTAAGTCTTTACAGGAGTACACTAAATTACAACGTCGGTTCCGACATCTAAAACCGGAAACTCTTGCCCAAATTGAAGCTCGTGTTGTGGAAGAATATGAGAATTTAGTGGAGAAAGCTAAATGACGATAACTGTAAATCTTAACGAAGCAACCGTCAACAAGGTGTTGGCAAAACATAATAATGACGCCAGTATGCTGGTGGCTATTCTTCAGGACGTGCAAACCGAGCTTAATTATTTGCCTAAAGAGGCTTTAGTAACTATCAGTGAATGTCTTGATGTGCCGTTGAGCAGAGTTTATAGCGTAGTTACATTTTTTAAGGCCTTCAGTTTGAAACCTCGGGGACGGCATAGCATTCATGTTTGCATGGGTACTGCGTGCCATGTCCGCGGTGCCGAAAAAGTATTAGATAAACTTGAGACAGATTTATGCTTGTGTGCCGGAGAAACTTCAACAGACATGAAATTCACCCTGGAAACAGTAAATTGCGTCGGTGCCTGCGCACTCGGCCCGGTGGTTGTTGTGGATAATGAATATGTCGGTCAGGTAAATACAGATAAGGTAAAATCCATTTTGGAAAGCTGTAAATAGTATGGCCTTAATACAAACTAAGAACATTCGGCTTAATTCTAAAAAAGAGCTTGAAGACCATCGGGACGGATTGAATTTCAACACGCAGGCCAGTCAACGGGTAATCACCGTTTGCTGCGGCACCGGGTGTCTGGCTTATGGTGCGTCAAAACTGGCCCAGGCGTTCCGTGATGAAATTAAATCTCAGGGCATGGAATTACAGGTAACCGTAAAGACTACCGGCTGCCATGGTTTTTGTGAACGAGGTCCTTTGGTGGTTATTAGGCCGGAGAATACCCTGTATCAACGAGTCAAATTTGGAGACGTTGCGGAGATAGTTACTGAGACTATCAGCCGGAATAATGTAATTGAACGGCTCTTGTATTCTGCACCCGGTAGCACTGACAAGATCACTTGTGAACATGATGTACCTTTTTATAAAAAGCAAATGAGGCTGGTCTTCGGCGCCAACGGTTATATTGATCCTACCAGTCTTGATGACTATATAGCGATTGGGGGTTATGCGGCTCTGTCTAAGGCGCTTTTTGAGATGACGGCTGACGATGTCATTGACGAAATTAGACACTCAGGGCTTAGAGGTCGCGGAGGTGGTGGTTTTGCCACCGGCGCGAAGTGGCAAAGCACTCGTGAAGTTGATGATGCTCTGAAATATGTCATATGCAATTGTGATGAGGGTGACCCCGGTGCCTTTATGGATCGGTCATTAATGGAAGGCAACCCGCATTCCATCATTGAGGGCATGTTGATCGCTGCCTATGCTGTCGGTGCTCATGAGGGGTATATCTATATTCGCCATGAATATCCGGTTGCTTTACAAAATGCTGAACTTGCCATTAAGCAGGCCAAAAGCGCCGGGTTGCTGGGCGAAGCCATTCTTGGCTCAGAGTTCAGTTTTGATGTCAAAATAAGTCAGGGCGGCGGTGCTTTTGTCTGTGGTGAATCAACTGCTTTAATGGCCTCGGTGGAAGGTCGAGTTGGTGAACCTCGAGCCAAATACGTTCACACATCTGAAAAAGGTTTGTGGGATCATCCAACGGTATTGAATAATGTAGAAACCCTGGCAAACGTGCCGTTGATTATCAACAAAGGCGCTGATTGGTTTTATGAAATTGGCACCGCCAACAGTAAAGGAACCAAGATTTTTTCGTTGGTTGGTAAGGTGAACAATACAGGGCTGATTGAAGTGCCTATGGGGATTACCCTTAGAGAAATTATTTACGATATCGGAGGAGGGATTCCAAACGGCAAGAAATTTAAGGCGGTACAGACCGGCGGTCCTTCAGGGGGATGTTTGCCGGAAGATAAGCTTGACTTGAATGTAGACTTTGATGAACTTTCCAAGGCCGGCTCAATGATGGGTTCGGGTGCCATGATCGTTATGGATGAAGACAATTGTATGGTGGATATCGCCCGATATTTCTTAAGCTTTTTAGAAGGTGAATCCTGTGGCAAATGCGTACCCTGCAGGGAAGGGCTAAAGCGGATGCGGCAAATTCTGGACCGGATTATTGCCGGTGATGGGCAGGAAGGGGATATTGAAACCTTGACTGATTTGTCGGAAGCTTTAACGATGGGAGCTTTATGCGGTCTCGGTGGCTCCGCAGGCAATCCTGTGTTGTCTACACTTCGCCATTTTCAAAATGAATATGAAGCTCATATTAAGGATAAAAGGTGTCCCGCCGGCGTCTGTAAACCGTTGATTACCTACAATATTATTGACGGTAATTGTACAGGCTGTAATTTGTGTGTTAAAGCTTGCCCGGTCAATGCGATTACTTCCCAGGGCAAAAAACAACCGGTTATTCTGGATCAAACTAAATGTACCAAGTGCGGTGCCTGTTATGATGTTTGCCGCCTGGATGCCGTGGAGGTGAAATAATCAGCATGGTAAAGTTAACAATAAACGGCCGTGTATTTCAGGCACAACCCTGTGATACTGTCCTTGCCGTGGCACAAAAAGCTGGAATTAACATTCCTACCCTGTGTCATTCCGAAGCGGTTCATGATTACGGCGCCTGCCGGATTTGTCTGGTTGAAGTAGAAAGACGCGGACGCAAGCGCCTGGTTACAGCGTGTTTGTATCCGGTAGAAGAAGGGCTCAGCGTCACAACTGATTCAGAGCGAGTTACCAAGGTCCGCCAGATAGTCATTGAACTGTTATTAGCCCGAACCCCGACATCTGAAGAAATACTTGCTTTGGCGGAACGTTATGATGTTACCGAGTCCCGGTTTTCAGATATGGAAGGGAATAACGGCGATAAATGTATTCTTTGTGGTCTTTGTACTCGGGTTTGTTCTGATGTAGTTGGGGTAAATGCCATTAGCCTGGTTAACAGGGGAACCAAACGAGAAGTTGCCTTACCTTTTTACGACGATGAAACGGCTTGTATTGCTTGTGGTTCTTGCGCTTATATTTGTCCGACCAGCGCTATTACTTTGACTGACTCGGCTGATTGCAGGACGATTACTTGGCCGAACAGTAAGGCGGATTTTCCGATGAAAGAATGCTCGTCCTGCGGTACTCATTACGCCCCGGTTAAACAGTTGCAATACATGGCTGAAAAAGCTCATCTGTCCATTAGCGAATTTGACTACTGTCCAGATTGCCGCCATTAAATCAGTCAAGGCGCTTTTGAGGGTATACCCATTTAAGTAACGGGGTGTAGCGCAGTTGGTTAGCGCGCAGCGTTTGGGACGCTGAGGCCGGAGGTTCGAGTCCTCTCACCCCGACCATCGGGTTAATAACGGGAGATAGATTGTGACTGCAGACACAGTGGTCTTTATTTGGGTGGTCAGAACTAAGAGCTGACTCTTTTTATTCTAATTTGCCCCTGCTATACAAGCTGGTCTTCCTCTTTGGACAAAAGCCTTAAACAATTTACGGTGTTTGAAAATTATGATGGCGTAAGCGTTGAAGTCAATGTTATTGAAAAGTCGGTATAATTTAACACTTTGTTGTCGACAGTACGCTGCGATACTGGTTCCCATAACCGGCAAGATAAAATGTCTGCGGAGTTCAAATTCTGCAAATTACTTTAAAATTACATTTACTGGAGATGGACACATAGTTGGCTCGTTTTGAGTACGATTTAATTGTTATCGGCGCCGGTATCGGCGGGTTGGCTACTGCCAGTTTTGCCGCAGGCTTGGGTAAACGAGTCTTGCTGGTAGAAAAAGAACGCATCGGTGGTAGTTGTACATTGAAAACCTGTATGCCTACAAAATCCCTGATTCGTTCAGGAGTGATGGCAAATGTGTTGCAGAGAGCCAAGGACTACGGTTTAACCTACCAACTTGACCACTACAATGCTGATGGAGTTTTTCCGTATATCAACCGTGTCATTGCCGATGTGAATTCCATTGACACGCCTGAAAGCTTCAACGCAATCGGCATTAACACGGCTTTTGGTTCAGCTCAATTTATTGATAGACACCACGTATTAGTAGGTTCCAGAAAATATTCTGCCGATCGCTTTATTATCGCCACAGGTAGTCGCCCAGCCAGTATTGGCATTCCAGGAACTGATATTCCCGGATGCTTGGATGTGGAAAGTCTTTTTAGACTGAAAACACTTCCTGCCACTATGGTGGTTATCGGCGGTGGGCCTGCAGGTGTTGAACTTGGGTTGGCACTTCGGCTGTTGGGGCAGGAAGTAACTATTTTGGAAGTTGCTGATTCAATTCTGTTTCGGGAAGATCGGGAGATAGTGCAATGTTTGGTGGATCATGTCAAAAAGCTGGGATTAAAAATTATAACCGGTTGTAAGGTGAAGGAACTTCAACAACATGAGAGCCAAGTACGGATAACCATTACTGACAGCGATGGTACCCTGCGAGACATTGTAAGCGACGCTGTATTAATGACTATCGGCCGAACGCCGAACATTGAAGGTCTCAATCTGGAAAAGGCGGGCGTAGAATATACCGGTAAGGGGATCACGGTTAACCGTCATTTACAGACTACTCAACCTAATATATTTGCTTGTGGGGATGTCACCGGTTTGAGCCAGAACGCTTCCATGGTTGAAAAGCAGTCACTGGCGGCAGCTAATAACGCCATCGTACCTGTGTTCAAAACCCGACAGAACTTTGAACATATGGTTTCCGTGATTTTTACTGAGCCACCCCTGGCCAGAGCCGGATTGACCGAAGAAGAGGCTGCTGCTCGATTCGGCAAGCGCATCAAAATATACCGGTATGACTATCGGAATTTGCGCCGAGCCAAGATGGAACGTCAGGATTACGGAATGGCCAAGATCATTTGCCGTACTAACGGCAAGATTATCGGCGTTCATATCTGGGGTGAAAGGGCCGAAGAATTAGCGCATGAGATGCAATTGTTGAAAGCCACCGGCAAACCATTGCATTTTCTACACTCAGTCAGCCACGCTTACCCTACTTTTGCCGAAGGGGTGTTGAAACGCTTGGGTGATATGGCTTACGTGGATAGGATGGCTGGGAATTTATTTGTTAGACTTGGTTTGAAATTGTTGCCCGGATTCAAGAATAACCTGAAAGCAATTAAAGCCAAACTTTGATATAATCACCCGGCTTTGACACCACATCTGGCCTCGGTTTAGAATTACATTGGTTGTCTTGCTGCGGGTGTAACTCAGTGGTAGAGTGCCTGCCTTCCAAGCAGGTTGTCGCGAGTTCGAGCCTCGTCGCCCGCTCCAATTTATCTTTAATTTTATTCAGCCTTTATAAAGTCAATTCCCATGAATGGTCTCAATACTTCTGGTACCATCACTGTCCCATCTGCTTGCTGATAATTTTCTAATACGGCGATCAGTACTCGCGGCAATGCTAATCCAGAACCGTTAAGTGTATGAACGAAATCTACTTTACCGTTATTGTCCCGCCTATAACGTATATTAGCCCGACGTCCCTGGAAATCCCAACAGTTGGAACAGGAGCTGACTTCAAGCCACTCGTTTACACCCGGTGACCAAATCTCAATATCATAGCTTTTGCTTGAAGCAAAGCCGATATCTGCGGTGCATAACTGAACGATTCGGTATGGCAACTGAAGTGCTCGGACAATATCCTCGGCATCCTCAAGAAGCCTTTCAAGTTCGTCATTGGATGTTTCCGGGCTGGTAAACTTATACAGCTCCACTTTGTCAAACTGATGACCGCGTTTAATGCCGCGGGTGTCCTTGCCGGCGCTCATCTTTTCGCGGCGGAAACAGGCAGTATAAGCGCAGTAGTTGATCGGTAATTGTTCGTTGGCAATAATTTCATCCCGGTGCAAATTGGTTAGGGGGACTTCAGCAGTCGGTACCATCCACAAGTCGTCAACCGCATCATGGTAAAGATTATCAGCGAACTTTGGTAAATTGCCCGACCCAATTAACGCCTCCTTTTTAACCATGAACGGGAGATACATCTCACTATAGCCGTGTTTTCTGGTATGCAAGTCAAGGAAAAACGAGATTAGGGCTCGCTGCAATCGGGCACCGGACTTTTTAAGTACATAAAAACGGGAGCCGGATAATTTGACACCACGTTCAAAATCAATGATTCCTAATTGTTCTCCCAGTTCCCAATGGGGTCTAGGGTCAAATTCATATTTCGCTGCCTCCCCGTAATATCTTAAAATAACATTGTCGGCTTCGCTGGTGCCATAGGGAACGCTTTCCTGAGGAATGTTGGGAATCTGCAATAAAAAATCATGTAACCGTTTTTCAATATTACGCAGTTCTTCTTCCGAAGCGGCAATTTTTTCTCGCAGGATTCTACCGGGCTCCGGATCTGTCGGGCGAGTCTGGGACATTTCTTTTCGTTGACGTCGGAGTTCGTCCAGCACCTGTGTGGTTGCCCTTCGGGCGTTGTCGGCCTCAATAACTTCGTCAATTGGAGCCTGTGTTTGGCGGTCGGCAACGGCACGACGTACGATATCAGGATTTTCCCGAATATATTTTAAATCAAGCATTTCAAGCTACTCCTTATCCTTGAGAGTCGGAAACAAGATGACCTCCCGGATGGAACGGTGTCCGGTCAACAACATTATCAAACGGTCAATACCAACACCAAGCCCACCCGTGGGCGGCATACCGTATTCCAGCGCAGTAAGGAAGTCTTCATCAATGGTTTCCGTATCGTCAACCTGCGGCGCACAGGATCCCTTTTCCAGCTGGGCCGAAAAACGGTGTTCCTGTTCCAATGGGTCGTTCAACTCGGAAAAAGCATTTGCTATTTCCATTCCACCGGCAAAAGCCTCAAAGCGTTCCACTATACGTGGTTCGCCAGGTTTGGTCTTAGCCAGCGGCGACATTTCTATAGGGTAATCAACCAGAAAACACGGTTGCACCAGATGAGGTTCAACAAAGTGGGAGTGTAATTCGTCAATCAATTTACCCTTGTCCTTTGCTTCATCTGCTTCCAGGCCGAGTTCTTTCATCCTAGCTCGCAAAGACTCAGCATCCGAATAATCCAGAAAGTCAACCCCGGAGTGTTCCAATAAAGCGCTGCGGAAATCTACTCGCGGCCAGGGTGATTTAAAATTGAGGGTAACGTCCCCGTGTTCCACCGTAAGCCCACCTGTGATAACACTGACAATCCCGGAAACCATTTCCTCAACTACTGTCATCATATCCTGGTAGTCTGCATAGGCTTTGTAACACTCCAGCATGGTGAACTCGGGGTTATGTTTAAGGGAAATACCTTCGTTGCGGAAGATCCTACCGATTTCATAAACACCGTCAAATCCGCCGACAATAAGTCTTTTTAAATAAAGTTCCAAGGCGATACGCAGGTACATATCCTGCTGTAAGGCGTTGTGGTGAGTAAGGAACGGCCGGGCGGATGCCCCGCAGGCTAGAGACTGGAGTACAGGGGTTTCCACTTCAGTATAGCCGTGAGAATCCAAATAACGGCGGATTTCGGAAATAATCTGAGATCGCCGCCGGAAAGTATCCTTAACTTCCGGGTTGGCAATCATGTCTAGATACCTTTGGCGATGCCTCTTCTCAGTATCCTGCAGCCCATGCCATTTTTCCGGCAAAGGCTGCAGAGATTTGGTTAACATCAGGAGCTGAGTCACGCTAACGGAGGCTTCTCCGGCACGGGTTCGCATCAACACGCCGGTGGCACCAATGGTATCCCCTATATCAAGAGAACTCAGTATTAAGATGCTGGTTTCATCTAGATTTTTCAGGCTACAAAATAGCTGTATTTTACTGTCACCATCACGTAGGTCAATAAAACTTAATTTACCCATATCACGCCGTGATATCACTCGCCCGCTTACGGTAACCACCGGTGGCTGAGTGCCGCAATCTTCTGCAAATTTGAGATCATTAATTGCCTGAAGGTTGGTGTGTGTTCTGTGAAATGAATTTGGATATGGATTAATGCCTGCTTGCCTCAAGCGATCAAGCTTGTCCTGTCGGTCTTGAGTAATTCTTTCGTGTCTTGAGGCCATACTACTCTCTTTCCAAATAGGTTTGCTGTATGATAATTATAGGCGATGACAGTGGAGCCCGCAATGATGAGGTATTTTATTGATTGTACGCGCAACAGCTTGATGAAACCTGTCTGATAGTGTTACAATTTTAACGCTAAACATAACTTAACGGAGGTAAGAAAAAATGCCGATTTATGAATATATCTGTCCCGTATGCCGCAATACCTTTGAGTTGCGACGACCATTTAGCGAGTGCGATGCCGTCACCGAATGCCCGACTTGTAAAGCTGAGTGTGACCGTATAATATCCGCGTTTTCCCATGTGACTGCAACCCCAGCCGATCATTATCTCCATGCTAAAGATAAAGCTGCTGAAAAAATGTGGCTGTCTGAACGAAAAATTGAAGATGACAAGATTAAAAATCCAGACCCGCTTGCGAAATGGCGGGAGGAAAGGCAGCAGGCGTGCGGTAAAGGTCCCGAAGCTTGGGTTGAGTGGGCAAAAGAAGAAGTAGCTCGTAAGGAAAAGGAAGCCGACGAAGAACGTACCAAGGAAACTGCAGTTCGTGACTATGCTAATTGGGCGGCTAAGTCAACTTCGGCTGATCCAAAAGAGCGAGAAATGTATAAAGCCGCTATTGAACAGGAGAAAATGGCCGCTGCCTTTGATCCGGAGGAAAGAAAACGCAAGTGGAATCCGGTAACCGAAGTTTGGGAAGATGACAAACCGGAGTTTGACTATCCGCCCGTGTTCAAGCCCAAGGGTGAAAAGAAAGAAAGCCGCTTTGAGCGCAGGAAGCCGGAAATTACTGAAAACGAAGACGAGATTCCCGAGGACGAGCAGTATCTTTAATTGTCCATCGGGCTCGTAGCTCAGTGGTTAGAGCGGGCGGCTCATAACCGCTTGGTCGCAGGTTCGAAACCTGCCGAGCCCACCATTTCTGCATTTTAGGTATACGGTAAAGCGGGGTGATATATTCACCCTGCTTTTTATTTCGCCAGGCGCCAGGTTATTTCTTCCAGCAATTGGCGCCAGTTGACGCCTGGTTCTTGATATTTGATCCTTATTTTGGTCGGCGAAAGCGATATTCCAGATTTCAGAGGGCGAAGCCTATTAAAATCCGGTTGAAGGCCAGGGTGAAAACTGATGATAATTTCGTCGTTCGCTGTACTGAAGGACTTGATTCCAATTTTTACACCAAATATCCGCAACCTGATTAAAAACAAAACATCGGCGGTTTCAGAAGGGATAGGTCCGAAACGGTCAGAAAGTTCATTTTCCATTTCAGTTAAATCACTGGTATTATTGATTGCTGTCAATCGTTGATACAGCCTGAGTCTTAATTGGGTATTGGCTATATATGTTTCTGGAATATAGGCAACAATTGGTAAATCCACCGACGGAGGGGTAAGCCGGCGTGTGTTGGATTCAATCGGTTGTTTGTGCTTTTTCTGCTGTTTTTCAACAGCTTCACTTAGCATTTCGGTATAGAGGTTAAAGCCCACAGCGCTTATCTGACCGCTCTGCCTGGTTCCCAGCAACGTGCCCGCACCCCGTATTTCCAGGTCTTTCATCGCGATGCTGTAACCAGCGCCTAATTCAGCTGCCTCATAGATGGTTTTTAGTCGTTTCAACGAAGTTTCCGTTAGACGTTTATCTTTCTCATATAATAGGTAGGAATAAGCGAGGTTGGTACCCCGACCAACACGCCCCCGCAGTTGATAAAGTTGGGTCAATCCGAATCGGTCTGCGTGATTAATGATAATGGTATTGGCATTAGGAACATCCACGCCGCTTTCAATTATAGTTGTACAAACGAGGACGTTTTCGGTTCCCTCAGTAAAGCGGGACATCACCATTTCCAATTCGTGTTCCGGCATCTGGCCGTGGCCGACAGTGAATGATGCTTCCGGTACCAGTTTTTGCAGCTTCGCCGCAATATGATAAATGCTGGCTACCCGGTTATGAACAAAGAACACCTGGCCTCCGCGCTCTAGTTCTCTTAGAATGGCCTCTCGGACGATATTATCATCCCAGGCGGCGACAATGGTTTTAACCGGCAGTCTCTCCTGCGGAGGTGTTTCAATAATGCTCATATCTCGGACACCGGTCAGGGATAACTGAAGTGTTCGTGGGATGGGAGTCGCTGATAGGGTAAGTACATCAACTTCTTGACGTAATTTTTTCAGAAATTCTTTGTGCATCACTCCGAATCGTTGTTCTTCGTCAATGATCACGAGTCCTAAATTGTTAAATCTTACATCGGATTGCAGCAACCGATGGGTACCGATCACGATATCCACCACACCGCAGGCCAAATCGTCAATTATTCGGCATTGCTCGCTTTCGGAGCGGAAGCGGCTAAGTGATTCAAGTTTTAGGGGAAAAGCTGCCAGCCGGTTTTTAAAGGTGACATAATGTTGTTGGGCCAAAACCGTCGTCGGTACCAAAATAGCAACTTGGCGTCCGTCCATGACTGCCTTAAACGCTGCCCGTAATGCTACCTCAGTCTTACCATAGCCCACATCGCCTAGAATCAGGCGGTCCATTGGCTGTGGTTTTTCCATATCAGTCTTAATGTCATCAAGTGCTCGGATCTGGTCCGGTGTTTCTACGTAAGGGAATGAACCTTCAAGTTCCCGCTGCCAGATGGTATCAGGTGAATATGCATATCCACTGACAAGCTGTCTGTTGGCGTAAAGTTCAACCAACTCTTCGGCCATCTCCTCAGCCGCTTTTTGAGCTTTTTCTTTGCTACGAGTCCATTCAAGAGTGCCCAATCTATTTAAAACTGGGGACTCGCCGTCGGTGCCGATATAACGGCCTACGCGCTCTATCTGGTCGGTTGGAACGTACAATCGGTCACCAGCGGCATATTCCAGCAGGAGGTAATCTCTATTGGTTCCACCGGCCTGCTTATTAATGATTTCTTTAAACTGGGCAATGCCATGATCGATATGCACCACAAAGTCGCCCGGGTTGAGTTCGGACAGTACCAATCCTTTTATATTGGAACGACGGTGACTTTGCCTTCTTGTCTTTATAAAACCGAAAAGCTCAAGATCGGTGAATAGAAAAATTTCACCCATCAGCACCCAACCTGAGTCCGAAAGACTGTGGATTATGGTCAGGCTTTTAAGGAAATCGGTGCTAAATTCTTCGGCTACTTTAAAAGGTATGGCTTTTTCCTTCAGTAATTCCTGAAGCCTTTCAGATTGGTAACTCAGAATAATTACTGTTTTCTGTTGTTCAAGTAATTCCGGGAGTTTTTCAAAAAAAGCGGGTAAGCGTCCGGAGTAACTGGATGCACCGGCAAATGGTAGTTCAATGCTGCTGTTAGATGACCCGCCCCATGACCGTAATTCAATAGTGAGTCGACTATTGAATGATTTGTGCAGATGTTGCCAATATAGATACGGTATCGGATAATCGGTGGGTAAATGCCGCTGTGTTTCTTTTTCTATTCGTAATTGTTCGGCTTCTTCATGGTATGACTCCCAAGATCGTGCAACCAGTTCAGGGTCATCAATAAACACGATTGTGTCAGTCGGGACATAATCAATTAAAGACGATTTATTAACATAAGGCTGCCAGAAACCGGATGTTTCCGGTCGGCCCCCGGCATTCAATTTATCCACTTCTTCCAATAATTCTTCGTACACCGTATTTTCAAGACCATTAAGACAATCTTGTCCCCAGTGTCGTGGTGTTATTAACAAAGAAGCCGGGCTAAGCTCTACACAGTCAAGGGTCCTGATGGAGCGTTGGGTGCCGGGGTCAAAGAGTCGGATGCTTTCAATGGTGTCTCCGAAGAATTCCAGGCGAAAAGGATAATCTTCGGTCGGTGAAAATATATCAATTATGCCGCCTCGACGACTGAAGCTTCCTGGTACCTCAGCTAATACATCTTGCCGATAACCGGCGGCAACCAGCTGGCCGGTCAGTACCATCGGGCTAATTTCAGTCCCTGAGACTAATGTGTTCCAGACGGCAACAAAGTCATCTCGTGCTGGGACATGTTGCAACAGACTTTCCAGTGCAATGACTGATATCTGTGGTATGTTGTTGTTAAGTCCGGTTATTCTAGCCAATGCCAGAATCGTATCCATTTGTGTTGTGCGGTCGGTTGCCGCTCTTTGATAAGGCAAAAGTTCGGGGTACGGGTAAAGCAAGATGGCACTCTCAGCAAAATATAGTGATAACTGCTCCGTTAGCTGTTTTGCCCGTTCTGAATTGTGTGTAATTACGATGCAAGGTCTTTTGAGTTCGTCGCAAATAGAACTGATTACATAAGAACGGGCGGATTCAATGGTTGAACAGCTTAAATCCATTGCTCCGGATTTCGCTTGATTAATCAGTTGCAGGTAAGAGGTGTCGTTGCGAAGAAAGTAGAATAGTTTTTTAAGTTTAGGTGTCATAATTTGTTAGGATATTATACGTTGACCCAAAATAGAAACGAAAAAAGCCCGATAACATGGTGTAGTAAGCACAAAGTTTATTTCTTAGGATAGTATGTCTTATTACCGGCTCTTGAATGGGCCTTTTTCCCCCTGCTGGTATCACCTCGGTAATCGGGGGCGGTGATATTAAAAACCATGCTGAATTGATGATCAATGAAACGGGAACTGATAGCCGGTTCAATTTCATCAAGCGACGAACGGGTGGTAATCACTGTTGGTAATTGAGCGTTGTAGCGGTAGCTAATGACCTGATACAATTTTTCCTGAGCCCAGGGAGTGGAAGCGTGTTCTCCAAAATCATCAAGTACTAAAAATGGCGTAGTCTTAACCCTGTCGAATATTTCATCATAGGAAACGCGGCTGTCCGGTGTAAAAGTTGACCTTAAATGATCCAGAAACTCCGGCACGACCGTGAACAAAGCTGGCAGATTAGATTGATAACGGTAATTCACGATTGAGGACGCCAAGTGCGTTTTACCGCAACCGGTGACGCCCTGTAGAATCAACCAGCCGTCAGGGGCTCGTGCGAAATCATAAGCTACCTTGTAGGCGCGATTAAGGTTTTCCTGTTCCTCCAACGGAAGGTTAAGACGCTCACGGTCAAATGAGGCAAATGTCATGCGTTTTTGTAATTCCAGACCTTCAGCCCAATCACGTCCGGAGATATCGTTGCTGCCGAGGCTGAACATCGCTGTCTGATGAGCATTGTTAATCCTGTTTTTGACCCGTTCATCTAGAACTTCAAAAGGTACACCTGTGGCAATTACAGTGGGTAATTCCTGATGATTGCGGTAAGTTAATAGTTGTTCTAATTTTTCGCGAACCCAGGGAGAATCGTTCTGGACTCCAAAATCATCCAACACTAGAATAGGGATGGTCTTTAAACGCTCAAACAAGTCGGCATAGGCATACTCAGCGCCTTGGGAAAAACCGGCTCTTAATTCATCCATCATATCGGGAGCGGAACGGTAAACGACAGTTTTACCACTGGCAATTAACTCGTTAACTATCGCAGCCAACACATGTGTTTTGCCTGAGCCGGAAGGACCAGTAAAAACCAGTAAACCTTTAGGTTCCCCGGTAAAGATTCGGGCAGCTTCCACGGCAGACATATAACTCGTTTTTTGTTGGAGGTCCCCATGTCGGCCTTCGGGTAATAAATTGTCAAAATTTAGTTCCCTTAGCGTTCCCAGTCGGGAATAATCCAATAAACGCTGTTTCTTTAACATCATGTCTGTGGTGCCGGCGACACAGGTACATGGCACGCTTCTGGAATAATCGATTTTGCCACTCGGAGTCTTGGGATACACAAAGCGTGCTCCCAGACATTTAGGGCACTCGGGTTTCATATCGGAACGTTGTTCAAATCTATCGTTGGACAAATTTGCCATAGCGTCCTTTGACATATTTGTCGGGGCCTTTTTGAATATCTCGCTGATGTGTTCCATTTCTTTCACCTTGTGTCGCCCAATTATCCAGTATTTTACTAATATAACGCCAACTACGCTTATTCAATTCAGATGCTTCTGAAATAGCATCCCGGATCCAGGTTTCCGGATAATTATCCATAGCTGATCTAAGTTCATCGGCAATTATCGGTGTAATAAGGCCGATATTTTGTTCATATAATGAAAATATATTAGGTGTTTCTATTGGCGGTGTAACCGGTATTGCCGGAACAACCTCTGGGACTTGTATTTCACCTTGTTTTATAAGAGCGACTGATTTCCGACCCGAAGCATCGTTCAAAAAATACGTTTTTGCGCCGTTAACACCATTAAGCTCAATTATGTGATTGTGCTGACCGGCCAGGTTCATCGCTTTCCGTATCTGATCCTGGTCCAATTGGCCTTGAGCTTCCGCGACTAGCTCCAAGTCTGTAACGAATCTGGGTTGGCCTTTTTTAGCAAAAAACAGCTTGAAAAAAATCAACGTTGTTTTTAGTTCATCAAGATCATTAATTATGGGCATCACCCGGCTGAAAAACGGCTTGGGAATGCCGCTATAGTCAAAACTTTCGGAATATCCGTCAAAGACCTGGTTCATCAGCCAATCTCAGCAACGCTTTGGAGGTTTTCAAATTTAGTCAGCGCATGACGGAACCGCACCTTAACGGTGCCGATTGGGCCGTTGCGATGCTTGGCAATAATAATATCAGCCAGTTCACTGGGGTACTCTTTGTCCGGGAATTGAGCAGCCCATTCCTCAGGCTTATAATATACCTCTTCCCGATAAATAAAAATTACGATGTCGGCATCTTGTTCAATTGAACCGCTTTCCCGCAGGTCAGAGAGTTGTGGCAGGTGCGAAGGACGACCTTCAACGGCGCGGGACAACTGCGACAAGGCGATAATCGGTACGTTAAGTTCCCGGGCAATACCTTTGAGAGCGCGCGAAATATAACTTATCTCCTGAACTCTGTTATCCCGGCCATTACTGGATTCACCTTGTAACAATTGCAGATAATCTACGATTATCAGGTCAAGTTTGTTTTCAAAATTAAGACGACGTGCTTTAGCGCGAATTTCGGAAATTCTGAGTTGTGGGCTGTCGTCAATGTAAACCGGGGCCTCCGACAAGTTGCCAATGGCGTGCATGATTTTGTTTTCTTCGTCGGGCGTTGAAAGACCAGGTTGGAAATATCGGGTGTTAATGCCGGATTCCGAGGAGACCAAACGTTGAACCAGAGATTCGGCTGACATTTCCAAGCTGAAAATAGCTGTGCAGGCATGATGATCTACTGCGGCGTTTCGGGCGATATTCAGGCCGAAAGACGTTTTACCCATACTGGGGCGACCCGCGACAATAATCAAATCGCCCCGGTTCATTCCACCTATATAGTCATTCAGTCCATGAAATCCTGTGGGGACCGTTTCCAGTTGCTCCCGGTCTGGAGGAGGTTCCAGATATTTACTGAGAATGTTCTTGATGTGTACGAAATCAAGCGATGTACGCTCATTGCGTAAATTAAATAGCAGTGATTCCGCATTGGCGATAGCGGCCGAAGGCTCTGGGCTGGCGGTATAGCCGATATTAGTAATTTGAGTACCGGCGGTAATCAATAACCGAGATACTGCAAGATTATAAACAATACGGGCGTAATGTTCGGCATCCAGCGATGTTGGTACGGTGCTTATGAGGTGCGACAAATAAGCCGCGCCGCCGATGGCTTCAAGTTTCTGTAGTCGCCCTAATTCCTGGGCAATAGTGACTTGGTTAATGCCCGCTCCCCGCTGAAAAAGCGATAATGCGGCTTCATATACAAATTTCCCGGAATCAGAATAAAAATCCTGTGGTTTTAGGAAGGTGACCAGCTCATAAATCACCTTGCCGTCTATCAGCAACGAGCCATTAACCGCTTCTTCAGCGGCAATATCATGGGGTGGCAGCCGGTTTTCCACCAAAACCTAACTCCCTTTTGCGACGACTTTAACCTTGATCACCGGAGTCAAGGAAGCCGACAGCCGTACCGTAACCGGATAAACGCCAAGCTGCCTGATTGGTTCGTCAATCTCAATCTTCCTTTTATCTAGGGCATAGCCGCTGGCGGCTTTGACCGCAGCAGCTATTTCCGTGGTAGTGATTGAGCCGTATAGCTTTTCACCGGCCCCTGTCTTACCTGCAACTTCAACTGTCAGCTTTTCCAGCAATTCAGCAGTAGCGGCCAGTTCAGCTTCTAAATTTGCTTGTTTTTTGCGCTCGGCTTCAATTTGTGATTGGATATGGGCGGTTGCTTCTTTTGTCGCCGGCGCGGCAAAACCGGATTTTAACAAGAAATTCCTGGCATAACCGTCCGGCACTTCTTTGATTTGACCGGTTTTACCGATATTCGGTACGTCTTTTAAAAAAATAACTTTCATCTAGTTGTTGTTCCTTAAACTTTAATTCCGGACAGGTAGTCCTGGGCATTAGATGCAGCCGTGGCGCCGTCACCGGCTGCCGTTACAACCTGCCGTACCGAGTTTGCCCTGACATCACCGGCGGCGTACACTCCCGGAATATTGGTTTCCATATTTTCATTGGTGATTACAGCGCCAACTTTGTTGAGTTCAACTACCCCTTTAAGGTAATCCGTATTGGGAATCAGGCCGACGGCTACAAATACGCCGCCTACCGGCAGGATAGTTTCTTTACCGTTTAATACATTTTTCAGTTTCAGGCGTTCCACGGTGCCGTCACCTTCAATAGCTGTGACATCAGTATTCCAAAGGAATTCAATTTTGTTGTCGGCTTTCGCTTTTTCCTGAAGAACGGGGGTGGCTCGTAATTTGTCGCGGCGGTGAATAATATAGATCTTCTCTGCGAAATGAGTCAGGTGTATAGCTTCGTTCAGAGCGCCGTTCCCGCCCCCGATAACAGCTACTATTTTGTTACGAAAAAAGGGGCCGTCACAGGTCGCGCAAAAAGAAACCCCGCGTCCCGCCAGTTCCTTTTCACCTGGGACGCCGAGCTTGCGTCGCTCGGACCCGCCGGCGATAATTAACGCTCTTGCCGCGTAGTCACCCAAGGCCGTCTTAACAATTTTATGACCGTCAGCCAGATCAATCCCGGTAACGCCGGTCTGAATGTGTTCTACACCGAACTTAATAGTCTGTTCATGCATTTTCTGAGTCAGGTCGTAACCGTTTATCGGTTCAACGATACCGGGGTAATTTTCTATCTCCCAAGCCTCGGCCATTCGCCCGCCAATTGCACTGCCTTCAATAATGGCAGTTTTGAGCTTGGCTCGGCCAGTATATAGGCCGGCGGTAAGTCCGGCTGGGCCACCGCCGATAATAATTACATCATACTGTGATGGAGCTGGCATGTTCTTTTACCTCCTCAGCAATCAATTCGGGAATCCGTTGTTCCACGGTTCTTTTGGCAGTTAGTATTGCGTTTTTTATGGCCTTAGCCCGAGAACGGCCGTGAGACACAATGACGGTGCCTTTGACGCCTAGAAGGCAGGCACCACCGTATTCGCGAAAGTCCATACTTTTGGCCATGTGACCGATCCCAACATCAACCAGCAGTTCCCTTCCCCTCAGGTGAGATGCGGAAGTCACTGCCTGGCCAACTTGTCTGATCTTAATAATAGAATCCCCCAGTCCTTCAAAAGCCTTAATTAATATATTTCCGGTATAACCGTCAACCACAATCACATCGGCAGTATCACGTACCAGGTCATGGCCTTCAATATTACCGATAAATCTGATATTAGGCATTTTTTTGAGTAATTGGTGGGTTTCAACCACGAGTTTATTACCTTTGGTTTCTTCCGAGCCGTTGCTCATAAGCCCAACCCTTGGTGTTTCAATTCCCATCACGTATTTGGCATAAATATTGCCCAAACGGGCGAATTCAGCCAGATGAATTGGGCGGCAGTCGGAATTGGCACCGGCATCAAGCAAGAGGGAAGGGGCGTGAGGCACTAGTTTGATAATACTGCCCAATGCCGGACGTTCAATCCCATCTATTTTACCTAGCAACAGATAGGCGGCACATAATACCGCTCCGGTGGAGCCCGCGGACACAAATGCGTCAGCCAGGCCTTCTTTCACCATCATGGTGCCTACCGCGATAGACGATTTTGGCTTATTTTTCAGCGCTTCAACCGGATGTTCGGTGAATTCAATATTCTGAGGCGCGTGGACGATGGACAGGTTCAATTTCTTTAGATGTTTACCGGCCTGAACATGCAATACCGGCCTTTTGCCGACCAGAATAATTTCTACACCTTTATCTTTTAGCTCTTGAGCGGCCTTGATAGCACCTTTTACAATTTCATAAGGAGCATAATCACCGCCTGATGCGTCTACCGCAATTCGCATAAATTCCCGTCCTTTGTGAAAAAATATTCCCGACTTTCTGCTCTCGCCTACCTTATATTATGCGCTAATTGACGCTTTTGTATCAAGGCCGCGCCGATTGCGCCGGTCATTTCAGGGCCGTCGGGAATATGCAATTTTTGGTCAAAAGTTTTTTCAAAAGCCCGTACCATGGCCTGATTACGGGCGACGCCGCCTTGAAACATGATAGGTGACACCAGACGATTAATCCGTCTGGTGTCACTCAGGAAGTTCCGCACCAACGCTAAACATAATCCATAGATGATACTGCTGGTTGAAGCGCCTGATTGCTGAGCGTGTATCATATCCGATTCAGCAAATACGGTGCATCGGCCGGTAATATTTACCGGCTCCTGGGGATTGTTGCCGATTTCGGCGAACGCCTCAATGGACAAACCCAGACGGCTGGCCTGATGTTCCAGGAAGGACCCGGTGCCGGCGGCGCAGACGGTGTTCATGGCAAAATCCTGAACCAAACCGCCGCTGACAATGATCAATTTAGAGTCTTGCCCGCCCATTTCTATTACCGTCCGGACACCCGGTAAAAAATATTCAGCAGCCAAAGCCTGGCAGGTTATTTCGTTTTTAATGATAGAAGCGCCAAGTTTTGTTCCTACCAATTCCCGGGCGCTGCCGGTAACCGCAAGTTTTTCCGGGGTTTCGCCAATAGCATGATTAACCGTTGTCCGAAGTTGGCAAGCCGCAGCCAGTGGGTCGCCTCCTGTGGGTATTTGGCATGTAAGTATGACATTATCATTGTCGTCCAGAACGGCGGCTTTGGTGCTGATTGACCCGGCATCAATGCCTAAGAAGAAACCCATTCAGGAATTGATTCCCATCATGAAATCTTCCTTAACTCGCTTCAAGGTATCCGGATTAACAAACAGGTCAGCAGTTGTCATTGCCAGCGCCTTGGCTGCATCCAGCATGCCCGATAATCCTTCAGGGGACGCGGCAGCCGCAGCAAACTCACGGGTATGTCCGATAACTCCGGTCGGCGCTATGGAAATAAAACCATGCAATCCCGGTACCACTCGGCTGACATTGCCCATATCGGTACTGCCAAACGACTGATTGCTGTCTTCCAGCATTATTTCACGACCCAGTGTCTCTACATTAGCGGTAAATAAACCGGCAAGCGTCGGGTTGTTAAGCAACGGTTCATAGGCAAGGGGATCCCATCGGTATTTCAGTTCGGCACCGGTTGCGAGCGAGCCGGCTCGAAAGCAGTCCAGTACGCGGACCTTAAGGCTATCCAGATATTCCATATCGCCAGCTCTTACCAGAAAACTTCCAGCAGTGTACCCGGGGACTACATTAGCGGCATGGCCGCCGTCGGTGATGATGCCGTGGACCCGTGCTGTCGGTCTGATATGCTGTCTCAAAGCACTAACCGCTGAGTAAGCGATCGTCATGGCATCCAGCGCATTGATCCCTTCGGCGGGTTCGGCTGCGGCGTGAGCTTCCTTGCCGAAGTATTCTACATAAAGCGTGACGCAGGCTAAAGCACGGGCCGTCGCCACGTTGGGCCCAGACTCTGGATGAACCATTAAGGCGGCGTCAATGTTGTCAAAGACGCCTTGTTGCGCCATGATGATTTTACCGCCGAAAAGCTCTTCCGCAGGTGTGCCAATAAATTGTATCTGTCCGTCGCAGGTGTCCGCCAGTTGTTTGGCGGCAACAGCGGCACCGGCACCGGCAGTAGCGATTAGATTATGCCCGCAGGCGTGACCGACGTCCGGCAGGGCATCATACTCACCCAGAAAAGCCACCACTGGTTTCCCGCTGCCATAGGTAGCCCGGAAGGCCGTTTTTAATCCGGCGATGTTGCGTTCAACATTGAAGACGTTTGATTGGAGATACTCAATTATCCAGTCGGCCGCCTGCTTTTCCTGAAATCCGAGTTCGGGGTTGGCGTGGATTAGTAAAGCAATTTCTTTCAGTCTTGGTGCCTGACGGTCGACGCTGGATATCAGAGCCTGTTTTTGTTCGAGTAAACTTATCTGCATATCGTAATTATATCTCATTGTCCTGATTGTGAGCCATTTATTTTTAATTTCAGTGGGGCAAAACTATGGACATAAATTTACAGGCACAATCTTTTGTATGGTACGAAGGTACTTTTGATTTCCGTAGTACGCAGTTTAGGGATGATATTTGTGGCGGTATTGTAAATGCAGCCATTACTAAAGTTTGTCATCAACCCTTACTTTTTACCCATTTACCATCAAGTCAGAATGCGCTAAAGTATATCTGAATATAGCCATACAAGGTTGAAGCTAATGACATTGATATTAAAAGGAACTAAATATTACCGGACCGCCGAGGTTTGCGAAATGGCCGGAATCAGCCGTACGACATTGTTTCGCTGGTTAAAGAGTGATCTACTTGGTGAAAGCGTTGCCCGCGATCGCCGGGGCTGGAGACTGTTCACGGAGCAAGAAGTTGAGCAGCTAAAAGCTGAAGCTAATAGGGTTGATGAGCCGGCCGATTAAATACCGAAAAGGATAAATTAAAGATGTCCCAAATTGATGAATGGTTGCGCTTGTTGGTGGAGCAGGGAGGGTCTGATCTTCACCTGCGGGTTCCCAGTCCGCCTGTAATCCGGGTTGACGGTGAGTTGTTGATTTTGGAACAGTATCCCAATCTCAAAACCGGTGATTTGGAACTAATTTTGGACGAGATAGCCAAGCCGGAGCAAAAAGAGACTTTTTTAAACGAAAAAGAATTGGATTTCGCTTATGGCATCGCCGGTCTCGCCAGGTTTAGGGTCAGTGTGATGAGGCAACGTGGCTCTTTGTCAATGGCGTTTCGGCAAGTGCCGTTCCAGGTGTTGTCCATGGAAAAACTTGGGGTGCCGGCTATCTGTAAAAATTTGATTATGAAACCCCGCGGCATGATTCTGGTCTGCGGCCCAACCGGGTCAGGTAAATCAACTACCATGGCCGCGATGGTGGATTATCTTAATCAGAATGCTGCGCGTAATGTCATTACCATTGAGGACCCCATTGAGTATCTGCACTCAAACAAGAAATGCCTGATTGCTCAGCGGGACCTGGGAGATGATACCAAAGCCTTCGCGGTGGCGCTGAAACATGCTTTGCGGCATGACCCGGATGTCATCGTCGTCGGTGAAATGCGTGATTTGGAAACTATTTCCACGGCTATCTCTGCGGCTGAAACCGGACATCTTGTTGTGGGGACACTCCATACTACGGATGCCGCTCAGACAGTTGACCGCGTTATTGATATTTTCCCGCCGTCTCAACAACAACAAATACGCCTGCAGTTCAGCCAGGTTCTTGAAGCTGTTCTGGTCCAGACACTGGTTCCCAGACTGAACGCAAAAGGGCGTGTTCCGGCTTTTGAAGTCATGACGGCCACTCCGGCCGTCAGGAATTTAATCCGCGAGCAGAAGACCCACGAACTGACCAACGTCATCCAACTCTCCGGTAAGGACGGTATGATGACACTTGATCAATCCTTAGCAGACTTGATGCGAAAGAACCTGGTAGCTAAGGATGAAGCACTATTGAAGAGCAGCCACCCGGAAAAACTGGAGAAGTTACTGCAATATCAAGCTACCGCCGGCTTCAGATAGACAGATATTTATCTTGAAATCAGGGGTGGGGGTTATTCCGGCTTGATTTTTGCCAATCCTGGCATCAGGGACTTATAATGGCTTTTATATGGGGCATATTGATCATAAGGAACATTCTCCGGTCTCAGTCGCCTTTGGTCTGATTACCGTGTCAGATTCAAGAACTGAAGATACCGATGAATCGGGCCGTTTTATGGCCGGGACATTGAAGGACAACGGTCATTTGGTCTCCTGTTACCGTCTTCTTAAAAACGACGCTTCAGCCATTACAACAGCCCTTCGGGAAATGCTAAAAGACCCTGATGTTCAGATTGTAGTATTCAGCGGTGGTACTGGATTATCTCATCGTGATTTGACTGTGGAAACGGTATCCCCGCTGCTGGACAAATTTATGCCGGGGTTTGGCGAACTTTTCCGGCTTTTAACATGGGAAACCATCGGCAGTCCTTCAATTATGAGCCGGGCAATCGGTGGCGTTATTGGGGAAAAGGTGGTGCTGTGCCTGCCCGGCTCGCTGAACGCTGTCAGATTAGCGATGGAAAAGATAATTTTACCGGAAGCCGGACATATGGTTCGTGAGGCTGGCCGTTGATGAAGCCTTTCGGCCAATTGCTGGATTTTGATTCGGCGCTTCAAACGGTACTAGCCGAAACCATGGTAATTAACACGAATGAGTCTGTTGACTTGGATGATCTGGCCGGGCGTGTTTTGGCGGAGGACCTTTATGCCGCGATGTCAATTCCTCCTTTCAACCGGGCAGCCATGGACGGTTATGCGGTTATCGCCACTGATACCTTTGGTGCAGGACGACGGGATCCGCGTCAATTAACAATTGTTGGCCATGTTTTTGCCGGAGATTCTCCTTCATTAAATTTGAAAGCGGGCGAAGCTATTCAGATAGCGACAGGGGCTCCTATGCCGGACGGTGCCGATGCTGTAGTCATGGTGGAGGAAACCGAAAAATCCGGTGATGTTGTCAAGGTATTTAAAGCCGTGTATCCCGGGGCCAATATCGGTCGGGTCGGGGAAGATATTAAAAAAGGCGAGCGCGTCCTGGCTCAAGGTACTGTTTTTGATGCTGGCAAGATTGGAGTTCTGGCCTCCCAGGGCTTGTCACGAGCCACGGTCCTAACTAAACCAAGAGTGGCCGTTATGCCTACCGGCGAGGAAATCGCTGCTTTTGACTCAGAGTTGAGAGCTGGACAGATTTACGATATAAATTCACATACAATCGCCGCGGTCATCCGTCAAAGCGGAGGCAAACCTGAAAAAATGCCTATTGCAGAAGATAAGCCTGACCGTCTCCAGGCCGCCATTGAGAAGTCTTTAGATGCCGACATGGTGGTTATTTCTGGCGGTTCTTCAGTCGGTGAACGTGATTTAATGTTCGGTATATTGGAAAAACTTGGCAAAGTCTTGTTCCACGGCATCCAGATAAAACCAGGGAAACCGACTATGTTTGCCGTTGTCAGGGGTAAACCGGTGCTCGGAATGCCCGGGTATCCAACCTCCTGTTTGATTAACGCCTATTTGTTGCTGGCCCCGGCGGTTAGGAAAATGGCCGGGTTACCGCACGATGAAGGGCGGATAATCGAAGCTGGCCTGAGCCAAAGTGTGCCCGGCGCCGTTGGGCGTCGCCAATTTTTGCCAGTCAAAGTTGAAAACGGAAAAGCTATACCATTGTTTAAGGAATCCGGTGCCATTACTGCAACCGCGGACGCTGACGGTTATCTGGACATTCCCCAAAACGTGGATATTCTGGAAAAAGGCGAAAAAGTCATTGTTCGCCTTTTTGCTCGTTAAATCCTTAAGACTTAAAGCAAGCCGCGTAGTGACCGCTCCCCTTGTCTTCAAGCAATGGTAAAGATGCCTTACATTCTGCGTCAGCTTTTTCACATCTGGGCCAAAAAGGGCATCCAGGTGGCAGGTCACCAAGTCGCGGCGGTTCGCCTGTTATATATTTCGGCGGCGCACTTGCGATATTGAAGGAAACGCATTCCAGCAGTTTTTTAGTATATGGATGGATCGGATTATTAAAAACGGATTCACGACTGCCTTGTTCCATTATGTGCCCGGCATAGAGTACAATGAACTCTTCGCATAGCGAAATTGCCTGGTGAATATCGTGTGTAATGAATAGATATGACGCGTCTCGCTGTGTTTTCAATGTTCCCAGCAAAGCAATAATTTGTCCCTTTAAGCTTGGGTCTAAGGCTGACGTCGGCTCATCCAATATTAGTAATGAAGGACTTAATGCCAGGGCTAAAGCGATACAAGATCGCTGGATTTCTCCGCCGCTCAGTCTATCCGGGATTGACCATCGGATGCTTGAGCTGAGACCAACACTGTCTAACAGTTCAGCCGTATTGTGAAGGGCATCTGGTACGTTGTGAATTTGAAATAATTCTTCAAAATGATCATTGATGGAATATCTCGGGTCCAGCGAGCCTTTGGTATTTTGAGGTACCCAGGCAAGCTTCTTCCAGCGAATTTTACGAGTGAATTCCGATTCCGGCATAGATAATATCTCCGTACCTCCCAGCGACGCTGTGCCGGAAAATTCGCTAAGTGCCAGCGATACTCAGGGGTTGTCGCCCAGCATCTATCAATTACATTTGTTGGCTTATGGAGAAACGGTATCACTGGTAACCGAACGACGGGTTGATTTAGACCTGGCTACAGGCGGAATTATTAAGCCGGATGATATGGGCGATAACAACAGCAGCGGCGGTTTATCTCCGATTTTTATAATTATTCCGGTAGCTATAGTTGTCGGCGGCGGTTTGGTCTTCCTAATTCTGAAAGGCTCCGGGGCCAAGAAATAGGCACGGGGTAACGCAGGAGCATGTCGCCTGTCATCTGGAAGCTCCTCGGCCGAGGGCTCACTTTATTCGGGGTCCTGTTGGTGGTCCTGGTGATGGTTGTGGTTTCACTGGGCGCTACCGGATTTTCTGATCGGATGCTGCAGGCTACCGTTAACGAGGAAGTCAGGGCCGTCCGCATCGGGCTGGCGCAGACGATTCGGGATCCGTTGCTGCTGGAACAGGCGGTCGCAGAGCGCAGATTACAACTAGAAGCATTTTATAGCCTTGATAAACCTTGGTATTACCGTTTGCCGGACACTGTTCGCAGGGTTGTTACCTTTGATCTTGGCGAAGCCCGTACGCTCCGTAGTACCGAAGGCAGTTCCCGTGTAGTTGATTTGCTGGCTGAACGTTTGAGCAATACGGTATTACTCATTACTACTGCATCGGTTATTACTGCCATTTTAGGCTTGATCATCGGTCCCCGTCTGGCTTCCAGAGCAGGGTCCCGACTGGACCGTTTCAGTTGTCTGGTATTGGCTGTTTCATATGCTTTGCCGGCCTGGTGGGTCGGGATTTTTATGGTGCTGATATTTGCTTTTGAATGGGGCATATTTCCCTATGGCGGTATGGTATCAGCCCCTTCCCCCGATGGTATTATCGCCAGAGTTGGTGACACCTTGTGGCACGCTGCTTTACCCGTCATAACTCTGGTCCTGGTTTCCTTCGGTTCCTGGGCATATTCCGTACGCACTATGGTTTTGAATACCGCCCAAGAGCCCTTTGTTACTGTGGGCCGGGCCAAGGGTTTGCCGGAAAACATCTTGGAGCGGCGTTATATATTAAGAGCCGCCGCGCCTCCTATTATAACCAGCCTGATACTGGGTCTGGCCGGTTCGTTGGGTGGTGCGATTTTGACGGAAACAGTATTTAACTGGCCGGGTATGGGTCGGCTCTATTATGACGCCATTATTGCTGCCGATGAAACTGTAATCGTGGCTCTGACTTTTGTATTTACCCTGATTTATCTGGTCGCCAGGTTTGTATTAGAAATTTTATACATCTGGCTGGATCCCAGGATTAGGTACGCCTAAATGAATGCAAAGGATATACTCAAAGCACTTTTATCCAGTTGGGTTGGACGTATCGGCGCTGGTTTTCTAGCCTTTATGATTATAATATCTTTTTATGTTGTACTGACATATCCCTTGGATTTTGGCACCCGTATCTGGAACAACCCGGCCTACTGGGCGGACTATCCTCAAAGCGTCCCGCCGGCCTGGAGCAATGCTTTTTCCAGCGACGACCAGGTAGTGCACAAAGTGTTTACGGCGGATAATCCGGGCAATGTTGTCATAGATGGCAGTGCTAGATATCTGGTGTACCGTTTTCGTTATGATTACAGCTTTGAGAATTTTCCAACCTTTACTTCATTTACCATCAATAACGTGAATTATGAAAGTCAGCCGCCGGTCATGTCACTTTCCATTATCAGGCCTGATAACAGTGAAGTCTTGCTCTTGCGCCATGTGGTACCAGGGCCGGCACCGGGTGAAGTTTCGCCATACGTACGTTATGCAGACACTGCGTATCGGGTATACCTTTCCGGTGACCGGAGTGTCGCTTACAATGTTCGAGACTTTATCAACAACGAGTACGGCATTGGATTGAGTCTGGCACAGGTTGAAGGTCAGGTAGATCGGATATTATTTGGTGAACCTGACGGGACCGGCGGGTTTAAGCCGCTGGTCGGTGAATACGTCATAGACCTGACGGTACTGACTACAGGAGAGGATGATTACATCGGTGAAGTCAGCTTCACCATCGGTGGGACGGTGTACGGTTTAATGGGTACAGATTCTACCGGTCGTGATCTAGCCACCGGTTTGCTGTTTGGGTTCCCAGTAGCACTGCTTATTGGGGTAGTAACCAGTGTATTTATTACCGTCATTGGCACAACCACCGGCATTATCTCCGGGTATGTCGGCGGAAGGACCGATACCCTTATTCAAAGGTTGTGTGATGTGCTGGCCAACATTCCGTTATTGCCAATTCTGATATTTTTAGCTTTCATTTTTGGTCAAAAGCTCTGGCTGGTCATGCTGGTACTTGTAGTGTTCGGCTGGCCGGGGCTTACGATTATTGTCCGCAGCATGGTTTTACACCAGAGCGCTTCACAACTGGTAGAAGCCACTCGAGCCTTAGGCGCTAGTCCGTCACGTATCATGTTTCGTCATGTATTATTCCAAATAGGGCCGTTTGTTCTGGCTCAGATGATATTTGCTACTCCGGGGGCGATACTGGCTGAAGCTGGGTTGTCTTTCCTGGGTCTGGGTGATCCATCTATTCCAACCTGGGGTCAGATACTGGAAAGTGGGTTTTCCACTGGAGCGGTCTATGTTGGTTATTGGTGGTGGGTTTTACCACCCGGTCTTTTAGTGGTATTTGCCGCCGCTACCTTTGTGCTATTATCCCTTGGTTTTGAACCGGTAGTTAATCCTAAGTTGAGAAAACATGCCGCTACTTGAAGTGTCAAATTTGAACATTAGTTACCGCACCGGCGAAGGAGTGTTGCAGGCGGTCGGCGGGGTTTCCTTTACTATTGAGGCAGGGAAAACACTGGCCGTGGTCGGAGAATCCGGTGCTGGTAAAAGTTCATTATCACTCGGGATGATGCGTTTGCTACCGAATAACGCGGAATTGCCCACCGGGCGCATTATTTTAGATGGTATTGATTGTCTAAAACTATCCGTCAATGAATTCCGCCGACAGGTGCGCTGGCAAAAAATGTCAATGGTTTTCCAGGGTGCTCTGGATTCGCTTCACCCGGTCAGACGGGTTGGGGACCAGATTGCGGAGCCAATCTTACTGGGCGGTGGGACTGGCAAGGCCGCTGCTGATGCCAGAGTGATTGACTTGTTAAAACTGGTGCGACTGCCGCCCGAAACCGCCCGCCGGTACCCGCACGAGCTCTCCGGCGGCATGAAGCAGCGGATCATGATCGCTATGGCCTTGTCCTGCTCACCACGTCTGGTAATTCTTGATGAACCGACGTCGGCACTGGATGTAATCATTCAGGCTCAGATTATGAACTTGTTGAAAAAATTGAAGTCGGATTTTAAATTGGCCGGACTGTTCATCACACACGATCTTGCATTAGCCTCAGATTTGGCAGATAACATTGCGGTGATGTACGCCGGCGAATTTGTGGAGATGGGAACCGCTGAACAAATCCTGCTGGATCCCCGTCATCCTTATACCAGGAAACTATTAGCAAGCATCCCCAGATTAGGCAGTACGGATAGGCCGGAGTTTATATCTGGCACGCCGCCCAGAATGATTCAGTTGCCTGACGGCTGTTACTTCCGGCCAAGGTGTCCCATGGCAGATGAAAGTTGTGTTGTTCATCCGGTTATCAAGCGTTTTGCTGACGGCAGACAAATCAGGTGCGGACAATTGGAGGCCGAATGACCGCCGCCCTGGAGCTGAAAAATATTACAATGGAGTTTCAGTCCCGGAAGCACATGTTTCGGGTAGATGTTGTCCGTGCGGTAGATGATGTGTCTCTTCGTCTAAACCAGGGGGAAACTCTTGGTATTGTGGGTGAATCCGGTTCCGGCAAGACGACACTGGCGAGGATAGCGCTCAGATTGCAAAAGCCTACCTCCGGCACTATTTCGTATTTGGGATATGATATTACATTTACTTCAGAAAATAAGCTCGGTCACTTTCGTCGAAAAGTTCAGGGGATTTTCCAGGACCCGTTTGCCGCTTTAGATCCGTTTATGAACATCGGGCAGATATTAGAGGAACCCCTGATCATTCACCATCTGGGTAATTCCGGCGAAAGAAATTCGGCTATAGAGTCTGCTTTGGCCGAAGTTAAGCTTAATCCGGCACGGCAATTCGTTACCAAATATACCCATTTGTTATCCGGGGGGCAAAGGCAGAGAGTGGCCATTGCCCGTGCGTTATTGCTCAAACCAGATTACATTGTGGCAGATGAACCGGTGTCTATGATTGACGCGTCCAGCCGGGCCGAAATATTGTCGCTATTTGCGGAACTCCAAAATAACCATAATCTGGGCTTTTTGTATATTACACATGATATCGCTACTGCCGGATATTTTTGCAGGCAGGTAGCTGTCATGTATCTCGGTCGTGTCGTTGAATATGGGCCGGCTAGGGAAGTGATATGTTCGCCAAAACATCCATATACGATCAATCTAATCGCTGCGATACCAACCCCGGATCCTCAGAACAGATTTCGCGAAAGGTCGGTTATACCGCTGGAAACCGTAACCGTAGACTCCGAAAGTTGCTGTGCGTTCATGCCCCGGTGCGATAGGGCGCTGGAGGGAGAATGTGACTGCGTTAAACCCGTTTTAAGAGAGATTGACCCCGGACATTTTGTGGCTTGTACAAGGGTTTAAAGGCTTTAAAAAAAAATTGGTCGGGGTGGACGGATTTGAACCGTCGACCACCTGAACCCCATTCAGGTGCGCTACCAGGCTGCGCTACACCCCGCTGAGAAAGCCCAAAGATGTTAGCATAAAGCTAATTTTTCCGCAAGGTATTTGTCCGAAAATTACACTTCGTATATAATATGACATAAAGATTTAACGCGAGTATTGATTCATGGCTTTAAGAGTACTTCACTTTCATCCCGATCCGGTTTTGAGGCAAAAAGCCAAAAAAGTGCCGGTAGTTGACCAGAGTATTAAAAAATTGGTTGACGATATGATCGAGACCATGCAGGCCAACAGCGGTTGCGGTTTGGCAGCGCCTCAAGTCGGCGTGTCGCTTAGGTGTATTGTCATTGGTATGCCGGAGGAAGTGCCTTTTGCCATTATCAACCCTGAAATCGTAAAAAGGGTTGGAGAACGGGAAGTTGAAGAAGGCTGTCTAAGCGTCCCTGGTTTGTCGGCAGAAGTAACCCGATCGGTTTCGGTGATTGTCAAAGGTGTTGATTGTAAAGGGAAGCCGATTCGTGTCAGAGGAAGAGAGCTTTTAGGACAGGCACTGGAGCATGAAATTGACCACCTTAACGGAATGTTGTTTATTGACCGGGTGGAGTCGCCGTCCAAACTTCATAAAAAAGAGATTCCGGCTGAAGTGGATGACTTAGAAACTATGACTGAAACCATAGGAAAGGACCCTCAGGCAAATTGACAAACAAGACACTTTTACAATGTGACTTTGACGGTACCATTACCGAAGGAGATATCAGTTTTTTGATTTTAGAACGCTACGCTGAAGGCGATTGGCGCGCTGTCCTTAGGGACTATCAGCAGGGCATAATTTCGGTTGGAGATTTTAATAATCGGGCTTTCGCTTTCGTTAAGCAAAATCGGGAGACCCTGGAAAACCTGGTGCGTGAAGAAGGCCGGATCCGGCCTGGTTTAACTGAGTTGGTGGATTTTTGTGCCAAACAAGACATAACGATGACTGTGGTTTCCAACGGACTGGATTTTTATATCAAGACTTTACTGGGGAACAACGGTTTCAGTCACATTAAAATTATCGCAGCCAAAACTGTTTTTACGCCGCGAGGCATGGATGCGCGTTATTATAATCACCATGGGGAAGAAGTTCTCAGCCAGTTTAAGGAATCATATACCCGACAGTTTATTGAACAGGGCTACAAGGTTTACTATGCCGGTAACGGACCTTCGGATGTGCCGGCATCTCGTTTGGCCGCTCATGCTTTTGCAACAGAATCACTACTTGATTTTTATCGAAGAGAAAATTTGCCCCATACCTCGTTTGAAGATTTACGGGATATTGTAACTGGATTAAAATCTCTGGCCTAAGCCCGTTCGCCAAAAATTGCCGTTCCCAGGCGAATTAGATTCGCCCCTTCTTCAATGGCGATGCGGTAAGAATTACTCATCCCCATGGACAAATAAAGCAAGTCTGAATTTGGCAGTCCTAGTTGCCCAATGCTTCCTAAGAGGCGTTTGGTCTCAGCGAAGTATTTCCTCAGGCCTGATTCTTCCAGTCGAGGGCCCATAGTCATCAGTCCCTGTAGCCTAAGATTGGGCAAGGAATCCAGATAAAGGGCTAACTCAGGTAGTTGATCCGGCATAACCCCGGCTTTTTGAGGCTCACCCGCGATATTAATTTCAATCAGCACTGGCAATACTTTATTTATTCGCTTTGCCTGGGCATTTAATTCATCAGCTAGTCGCTTTGTATCCACGGTTTCTATTACATCAAATATTTCAACCGCTTTTTTTACCTTGTTAAGCTGCAGATGGCCTATATAATGCAAAGTTGCTTCAGCACCAAGTCGGTCGCTGTTCCCAAGCTCAATTTTGGTTCTGGCGGCTTCCTGGACATAGTTTTCACCGATGATGGACACTCCGCCATCAATTGCAGCTCGTATTTCATCAGGGGTGCGGGTTTTAGCCGCCGCCACCACAGTGACGTACGGTGGAATTTCTCCCAGTAATCGCCTGACGTTTTGGGTTATTTGATCGTACATGAAATCATTGTAAGGCCGTGCCGCAACTGGGGCAATAACGCATGCCCCGCCCAACGGGTTGGGAACAGGATTGACACAAAGGAACCATGACGTTGGCTCCAACCGTCATTTCCTGAACGACTTTTTTCAACTGTGACTCAGTCATCAAACGTTCCGCTATTTGAGGCTTAAGAGCATCGGCTATTTCAAAATGACGCCCGCACCCCTGACAGGTCATGTATTGTTTAACCCGATATTGAACCGTAGGGATAAAATATACGGTCAGACGTTGCCGGCGCTGAGAAACGCTGAAAACTCTATCTGATTGACAATGCTGACATCTGGTCACGATATAACCCAGATGTTCGCCGTAGTTTTTATTGCCGAATAGTAAAATCACCACAAAAGTATGTCTACGCTCGCGGTTTTTGTCAACCGGTGACGGTTTTTCAGTCATATGCTAGAATAAACCGTCTTGGGGGAGTGCCGGAATTGGCAGACGGGCATGACTTAGGATCATGTGTCGCAAGACGTCGGGGTTCAAGTCCCCGCTTCCCCATTATTAATTTCGTCTAAAATTGACTTTTACTGACATTTCATTCATTGAAATTACGCTGCTTTTTCCTTTTCCGCACGGCGATTATTTCTCTTTAAAGAATTGCTGCTAAAATGGGTATATGTTGGAATTATCAGAGACAGCATCAGCGGTCATTCAACAACTGCTTACAAAAGGATATCGGGCATGTGTAACATCTGTCGGGCACATGTCGGCTTTGGAAGTTGAATACCAGGGTTATACTCAGCGTTCTGTCTGGAAGTCATCACCGCATCTCAGTCGACATGTTTTTAATTTCAAACCTCCGGAAAAATTAAGACTCGGCGGGTCTGTTATCACGGTGGCCGCTCCGGTCCCTCCGGTAAAACTTGAATTTGGTTTTCAGGGAAGACGTCACCAGGTAGACGCCCCGCCGCTGTCAACTGATTATCAGCGGGATTTAAAAATATTTTCCAGTATCATCAATGAGGTGATAATGGCTGGTGGCTACCGACTGTTTGAAGCCAATCTACCTACAAAATTGATCGCCAGTCACGCTGGCCTATTGGAAAATGGGCTGAACAATATGGGGTATATACCAGGAATGGGTAGTTTTTTTCGCCTGGCCGCTTTTTATTCCGACATGCCGGTTGCTGGTGACCTATGGCAGGATCATATTGTTAGTGGAAAATGCCGCCATTGTCAGGCTTGTTTAAATAATTGTCCCACCGGTTGCCTGCAGCCGGACTGTTTTGATGTGTCGCGATGCCTGTCTCTATTAAGCAAAGAACCTTATGATTTTCCGGAATGGGTAGACTCTCGGTGGCATAATTCAATCATCGGATGCCGTATTTGCCAACTGACTTGTCCAATGAACGTGGATTATTTGGAGCAGGCTTCAATTGGGGCGGAGTTTTCAGAAATTGAAACTCAGGCCATCTTGTCTGCGGTACCACTCGGACAGTTACTTGAGGATACCCGCATGAAATTGGAACGGTTTCACCTGGGGGATTATTACGACATTTTGCCTCGGAATTTGCGGTTACTGTTGGATAACCGTCGGGAGAATCAATAATGGATATACCTTCAGCAGTTGCGTCTTTGCGCCGGGCATATCTATTTTCATCGTCAAAAGAAACGGACCTGACTGAAATCGTTTCCAAATCCGAAGTTAAAAAATACGAAGCCGGTGAATACCTGTTCTGGGAAGGCGATCCGCCGGAATTCTTTTATTTGCTGACCGAGGGCCGGGTTAAAGTGATGAAGCACGGCTCCTTGGGGCGGGAGACGGTAGTGGCTTTTTTTAGTCCTGGAGATATATTTGGCGAGGTAGCGGTTCTGGAAAATAAACCGTATCCTGCCAGTTGTCAGGCCGTTGCCGGGACGGAAGTTCTGACGATTTCCCGAAAAACATTTAATAATTTTATTGAACGAAATCCAGCGGTGGCAATGGCTATGGTAGCCATATTAAGTGCTAGATTACGGGAGGCCCAAAGCCGCTTGCACGACATGGCCGGTGAGCGGGTTGAACAACGCCTGGCCCGGACGCTGGAGCGGTTATTTTCCAAAATAGGCTCTGAATTACCCTTTACCCGGCAGGACTTGGCAGATATGTCAGGTACGACATTAGAAACTACGGTTAGATTTCTCAGTCGCCTCAAGGAAGGTGGTATTATTTCTTCTCGACGCGGACTTGTTATTATTAAAGATGATGTGAAGTTGCGCTTGTTGGCCGAAGGTCCTCCCGATATAGCCTGATTTCAGGCTTTGTTTTCAAGTTGATATAAATCATATTCCCGACCCTGATCACGCTTTATAATAGCAGTAAAGCTTCATAAAAGGGTTGTCATGGAAAACAGATGTCCGGGACAGGATTTTCGTAAACTGCGGGTGGAGTTACACCGCTGTCCTCATTGTCGGGCTGAAGTTGAAATATTTTCGGATGAATCCAAAGCCCGTTGCCAGAGGTGTGGCACCATGGTTGTCAGGGAGTCCCAACCTTCGTGCATTGAATGGTGTTCGTCTGCCCGCCAATGTTTGGGTGAAGAGCGCTGGCAAAGATTAAATGAATTGACCAGGTCGGGAGGAGACAAAGATGTCTATTAGAAAAATCGTTTGCTTTGATGAAGACAAGTGCAATGGTTGCGGTGAATGTGTGCCGTCATGTGCTGAAGGAGCTATTCAGATAATCGACGGTAAAGCCAGATTGGTCAGTGATACTTTTTGCGATGGTCTGGGCGCGTGTTTGGGTGAGTGTCCCATGGACGCCATCACCATAGAAGAGAGAGAAGCCCCGGAGTTTGATGAAATAGCAGCGATGCGCCATGTTGCGGCGGCTGAAAAACCGCGCGCTATTCCCTTGGGGTGTCCATCAGCCAGATTGATGTCGTTTGGCGAAAGCTCACCCCCCCATACCGGTAACAAGGAAAGTCAGCATTCCTCGCTCAATAACTGGCCGGTACAGTTGACGCTGGTGCCGCCGCATGCTCCATTTTTGAAAAACGCCGATATTTTATTGGCTGCTGATTGTGTTCCATTCGCTTACCCTGATTTTCATCGGGACTTTCTGTCTGGAAAAGTATTGCTGATCGCTTGCCCTAAATTGGATGAATTTGAGCCGTATCTTCATAAAATGGCCCAGATTCTGCAGCAGGCTCAACCGGCCAGTATTACCATTCTTCGCATGGAAGTGCCGTGTTGCGGCGGGTTGACCCATCTGGTCAAACAAGCTGTACAAACCTCCGGAATCAAAGTAGAGGTTAAGGAGATAACAGTAGGCGTCCAGGGTAAAGTTCTGGCTGAAGCATAAATTCCGCTCCGTTTTTGAAAAAAAATATGGCGTAAAATACGCCATATTTTTTCATTATTAGGTAAAAGGTTATTGACTACCATGTTCCGGTAGACTACACTAATCAGAGTAAACCAAAGTACCCTCCGGTCTGCCCGTCTCTGGTAACTCCAGTAGGCGTACAAGATAGCGCGTTGTTCAAGCTGGAAAAAGTGAGAGCGTTCATTGGTGGTTATGAGCCGGAGAAGACTCCTGCTTGTAGATATACCAATAAGGAGGTACTTATGGTTGCTGAACCCAATATTCTGGTGAAACCCCTCCCTCAGATATTGGATGAAATGGATGCCAATATCAGGGCTGCGGCTGAAGCCGCCAAGAAGGCTGAACAGGCAGCTAAAAGTGCAGGAACTTCGGCTGAGGCCGCGACAAGAGCTTCGCTGGTTGCTGAAAAACGAGCTGAAGAAGCCCGTAAGGCTGGGGAAGACGCTGCTGAATCGGCCACTCGGGCAGCAGCCCACGCTGCTGCCGAGGCCAAACTGGCGGCAGAAGATGCAGCTCACAAAGCTGAGGATGCTGACCACGCATCAAGCGAAGCCTCTCATAAAGCCGAGGAAGCCTCAAGAATTGCCGATGAAGCCTTGGCACGCGCTGAGGAAGCTGCCCGGCGGGCAGAGGAAGTAGCACGCGCTGCCAAATATGCGGCTGAAGAAGCCTCGTCAAAAGCTGAAGAAGTTTCCATGGCGGCTCGTGAAGCTTCAATGGCGCTTTCCAAAGCAGCTGAAGAGAATGCACTCAAGCTTCAGGAAATGGCATTGGCGGCAAAAGAGGCACTGGAAGAAATTGTCGCCAAAGCCGCCGAAGCATCTAGAATTGCTGACAAAGCAGCCCAAACAGCTGCTGCTGCCGCTGAAGCAGCCAGAAACGATCCATCAAATGAAACTGCCAGACACTCGGATGAAGCTGGCCGACAAGCTAAACTGGCCGCCAGCCAGGCTTATCATATTGCTGAAGAAGTTGCCCGTAAGACTGAATATGCAGAAAGAGTCGGTGCTGACGCCGTTGAGTCTGCCGCCAAAGCTTCTGATGCCATTGCCGGTAAAGTGGAAGAGGCCGGCAAGGCTGCTATGGCTGTTGCTGTAAAAGGCCAGACTACTGCAGAAAGCGCCATTACATCAGCCAAGGCCGCTGATAAATCTGGTGACGATGCAATTCATGCCGCATTAGGCGTATTGCAGGATATGATTAAACGTGCTGAAAGCGCCGGACAATCCGCCCGGACGGCCGCTGCTGAAATCTCCAAGGCGGCCCAAGCCCACGCCGATCAGGCGGCGCAACGGGCGCAGGACGTCGCCGATGCCGCCAGATTGGCGGCTCAGGAAGCCCTGAGCAAAGCTGAAGAAGCGCTTTTTAAGGCGGTTGTCAAAAAGCTTACCAGCGGGCAATGGATAACCTTATTAGTCGTTATTAACCTTGGTATCGTGATGGCCGCCGTCATGATTGCTTTGGCATTGGGTGCTTTGGCGTAGCCTTGCGCCCTATATTAGGGCAAGTTATAATGCGTTAAACGCGCTGAGCCTCTCATCGCAAATATGAGGGGCTCAGCTATTCCATGAGGTTGTAATTGTGACAAGCGAAAACGAAGTTTCTAAATTGGAAATCATCAGACATTCAGCAGCCCATATCATGGCCCAGGCTGTTGCCGAGTTATTTCCCGGAGCCCGGCTTGGAATAGGTCCGGCCATTGATTCCGGTTTCTATTATGATTTTGAATTGCCCCGTCCGCTGGTGCCGGAGGATTTGGAGTTAATTGAATCCAAAATGGTGGAGATCACCAAAAAGAACCAACCATTTTTATGCCAAACGCTCAGTCGTCATGATGCAGTTAATCTTTTTTCAGGCCAGCCGTATAAACTGGAACTGATAAATGATTTACCCGATAACGAAGAGATTACGGTATATCGCAACGGTGATTTTGTGGATTTATGCAGGGGTCCTCACGTTTCCCACACAGCCAGAGTAAAAGCTTTTAAATTGCTGTCAATAGCGGGGGCTTACTGGCGAGGTGATGAAAAAAATCCGATGTTGCAGCGGATTTACGGTACGGCATTCCCTTCACGGTCAGAACTTGATGAATATCTGACCAGCTTAGCAGAAGCCGAAGCTCGGGATCACCGGAAAATCAACAAACAATTGAATCTCTTCGTAACCCCTGAAGAAGTGGGCGGAGGTCTGGTTATCTATGGCCCCAAAGCCGGGCGCATTCGTACAATTATTGAGGAGTTCTGGCGACGTGCCCATTATGATAATGGTTATGAGTTGCTATATACCCCGCATATTGGACGGTCTAATCTTTGGGAGACTTCCGGTCACCTGCAAAATTATCGGGATATCATGTACTCCCCGATGGATATCGACGGGCAGGATTACTATGTCAAACCGATGAACTGTCCGTTTCATATTATGTTTTATAAATCCCAGATGAGATCGTACCGGGATTTGCCGCTGCGCTGGGCTGAACTAGGCACCGTGTACCGCTATGAACGCAGCGGTGTTTTACATGGGTTGCTTCGTGTCAGGGGTTTTACCCAGGATGATGCTCATATTATCTGTACCCCGGAACAAATTGACAATGAAATCAACGAAGTGTTGCGTTTTTCCTTTGATATGTGGAAAGTTTTTGGATTCACAGACTTAAAGCTTTTCCTGGCGACCCGGCCGGAAAAGGCTATTGGAACAGAGGAACAGTGGCAACGTGCATCAGATGCCTTAAGGCGGGTTATGGATGCTCAAGGACTGGCATATAGTGTTGATGAAGGCGGCGGTGCCTTTTACGGGCCTAAGATTGATATTAAAGTCAGGGATTCGCTTGGTCGTGAATGGCAGATGACCACAATTCAGTTTGACTTTAACCTGCCGGAACGCTTTGACATGGTTTATACCGGACAGGACGGGCAGGAGCATCGGCCTTACATGGTTCACCGGGCTTTACTAGGTTCCTGGGAACGCTTTTTCGGTTTGTTGATTGAACATTATGCAGGAGCCTTTCCTGTTTGGATTCATCCCACCCAGGTGGCGGTTCTGCCTATTGCCGACAGACATGTGGAGTACGCTAATCAGGTCAGTAGTGAATTGAAACAATCCGGTATCCGGGTTACTGTTGATGATCGTTCGGAAACGGTGAACCAGAAGATTCGACAGGCCCAACTGGATAAAACACCTTACATTCTGGTTATCGGCGATAAAGAAATTGAAAAAGGCACTCTGGCGGTCAGGTTGCGCACTGGACAACAACGGTTCGGGGTTACGATTAAAGAGTTCAAAGCGACAATTAAGGACTTGATTGAGCAGCGTCGTAATGATTTACCCTTGTAGATTTGAAGTTGCTATCGTAAATATGCTATATTCTACATTCAGTATCATGATTCTCAGGGAGGTAGCCAGCACATAATTAAAGAACTGCGGGTTAACGACAAGATTCTGGGCCGCGAGGTTCGGGTAGTCGGTGAAAAAGGCGAGCAGTTAGGTGTGATGACTGTAGCTCAGGCTAAAGAATTGGCCCGTCGCAACAGCGTTGATTTAGTTGAAGTCGCTCCCACTTCAGTTCCACCGGTTTGTCGCCTGATGGATTACGGCAAATATCGGTACGAACAAACCAAAAAGGAACGTGAAGCCAAAAAGGGGCAGAAGCTTTCCCTGTTAAAGGAAATCAGATTGCGGCCTAAGATCGGCGCTCATGATTATGAAGCCAAAGTCCGCAGTATTCGCAAACAACTTGAGGATGGCGACAAAGTTAAAGTAACCATCATGTTTCGCGGCCGGGAAATTACCCATTCAGAACTGGGAATCAAAATATTAAAGCGCGCTGCGGATGAACTTTCGGATATCGCCAACGTAGAGGGACAGCCCACTCTTTTAGGCTCACGGATTCATTTGATGCTGGTGCCTAAACCGTCCAATAAAGTTAAAACAAAGGAAGGTCAAACGGATAATGCCGAAATTAAAAACTCATAAAGGGGCACAGAACCGCTTTAAATTTACCGGCAATGGGAAAATGATGCGTGTTAAAGGCCCAAAAAGTCATCTACGTCGTAATAAGTCGGCTCGTACCCGGCGTCTTTTTGACGAAATGATTCCGGTGGCTAAAGTGGACGTCCAACGTTTAAGCCGCCTGGTACCATACGGAACGCCTTAATTTAGGAGAAAGATAAAACATGGCTCGCATTAAAGGTGGTGTCGCCACCAAAAAACGACACAAATCAGTACTGGAACTGACCAAAGGACACCGGGGTCAGAGAAACCACAATTTTCGCCGTGCAAAAGAAAGCCTGACTCATGCTTTGGCTTATTCCTTCGCGCATCGGCGTGATAAAAAGGGTGATTTTCGGCGTCTGTGGATCGCCCGTATTAATGCTGCGGCTCGTCTGAACGGCTTGACTTACAGTCAGTTTATTGCCGGTCTTTCCAAGTCCGGTATTGAGCTGAACCGCAAGATTCTCGCTGATATGGCTATCACTCAGCCCGGTGCATTTGCCGAGTTGGTAAAAACCTCTCAGCAATAGTTAGACTGTATAGAAAAAATAAGCCTCGCTTGCTTATGTCGGCGGGGCTTATTTGTTATATAATATTACCAGCAGAAAATACTTGTGAGGCAATCGATATGCGTCTGGGACCGACTGAATTTATTATCATTATCGTTATTATTGTGGTGTTGTTCTTCGTATTCAAACGCCGGAAATAAGCTGAAGTGTTCCGCGTTTGGTTAATGGTTGGTAGCGGCTGCCGCGACTATTTTAAGGCTGATTGACTGGCACAAAACAGCGATATCTTCAATTGGTAGGTAGTTTTTAATGTCGCTGGAAAAATATACGGTACCTTCAGCCGGCAATTCATCATCACCGAGCCACAGCACGATATTTATGCCGATTCGGGGAAGAGCTTGCAGATGGACTCCGGCATCACCGCGGGGAATATTTACAGCCTTCAGCTTTTGGCCGGCTTTAATAAAATTATCCAGGTTATTGCCAAAGCGTTCAATCAAAGGTTGCACGCACCTTTTAAGATAAGTCGGGTAATAAATGAGGCCTTCCGGCAAATCCTTGAAGGTTATCGGTTCCGTTTGAAGGCTGGGAGGACTATTGCCGGTCAAATAGTGCAGCATGACCAACTGGTCGTGAATTTCGGGCAAGACTGATCTTCCAGTGATTACCCGACGGGAAATATCTATCTGGTAAGCTTCACCAATATAATCCAGTGAAAGGCAAGACTCTCCGACTCTGGTGGCACCTGAACGGCGACATATCTCAGCGACATCAACAGCTGACAGTTTATCGTATGCGAGCGTTGCTGATTCATCGTAGGCAAGCTTAAAGCCGGTAGGTTGACCACCGGCCGTAGGATTTATATCTCCAGCCATGAATCTGAGTACAACGTTTGTCCGGTAAGTACCCGAACTGTTTTGACATAATCTGCCAGGTGTTTACCAATTATTGCCGGATCCGCCATATCACCGTCCATTGTCCGGTGAACTGTGTTCACTATATCCGGTCGTAGTCCCCGAGCAATCGCTATTAATTCTTCATCCAGAGCGTCTATGATGGCGGCATGAAGCCCATAACGCGCTAACATGATGAAGTAAGTGCGATTCAGGATAGGACGAAGTCGGGCTGGGCTGCCGTTGGAAACATTGGATAGTCCCACCACAGATTTGCAGCCGGGGGCGATTTCCGGCAGCATTGTCAAAAACTCCACACAGGCATTTAGCTGGTTGATTTCACCGCTGACCGGGGTTGCAATCGGGTCTATCCAGATATCTTCATTGATGATACCAGCCTCATTAGCGCGGTATACCAGGTCAACCGTCAACAAACAACGCTCGTTCACGTCCCGCGGCATCCCCTCAGCCCCCCACAGCAAACCAATCATTTCGGCTCCGTATTTGCTGACCACTGGTAATAACTGTTCCAGACGCTCTGGTTGCATGGATACGGAATTTACCAGGGCGCGCCGTTTACTGGCTTTAAGCCCGGCCTCAATAGCGGCGGCATTGGTGGTATCCAGGGAGAGCGGCAGGTCAGTGACTTCCTGTACCGTTGAAACCAGCCACGACATTAAGTCCGCGCCGGTCTTTTTGGCCGGCCCTATATTAAGGTCAAGGTAATCTATACCGGCCCTGGCCGCAATACCAGTTATTGACTGAACCGGTTCAGACTGACGTTCCTTGAGCGCCTGCCCCAGACTTTTGGACATAACATTGATATTTTCAGCTATAAGAATAGTCATTAAACGTCAGGTGATTCCCAATTATTTTTAAGATAGGACAACAGGTGAGCCGCTTCTCTGGGGCCCACCAATATCTCCCAATCCGGTAATTCTTCTTCCAGTCCGCCGCTTTCCATGGCTATATATCCCGGAATAATCAGCTTGCGGTGCTTGATGCGGTCTGCGATACCGCTTTTCTTGATAAATCCGGCGATATTGTCCGCTCCAAATTTCCCGGCCGCCCAGGCTGTCATTACCGAAAGCCCTTCAGTATCCTTGATTAAAAGATGTGCCGGCACACGGGTATTTTCAATCTCGCCGGAAACTATAAAATAGGTCAGTGAAAAATTGCAGGTGATGGCTACAGGCGAGTTCTCATCCGGTCCGTTGATATCATAAATACCCTCTAAAGTAGCCAACGGTCGCTGCGGGTCGGTATAAAGGTTCAATCTGGCGACCAACAGCGGAAAGAGCGTCTCGCCCCGGAAATCTGACAGCACAATTATTCCGGCGTATTTGGCCATAAGAACCGAGGCGATTAAGGCTTCCTGCAGCGGTTTATCAGTCATTTCGGCCGGGAAGACGATGGTCGGATAACCCAGAGTTCGTTGTTTTTTCAATAATGCGAGTCGTCTGAGTCCGACCTGTTCCGTCAGCGCCTGCTTCAAAGTACGGGTACCGGTATCTAAAATAATATCCTTGATACCTATACCATTAAGTTTGGTGGTCAATTCGGCCAATTCATCCAGACTGCTGCCGCGGGCGATGACCGTTAGATTTAATTCCTTTGCAACTCCCGCTAGGTCGTCAAAATTTGCGGTTGTGACGGCGCACAAAACGGGTTTCCGGTCTCTGCAAGCCATGGCAGCGGCTTTGACGGCTGCAACGTCTTGACACATCAGAATGATGCCCGCATCAGTCTCTTGTTTTACCCGGGCAGCCAGGGCGGCGTAAGTCTCCACATTACCGGATTCATATTTCAGAGCGGTGAGTTCCGGGCGCAGCGTCGCCCCAACCCGTGTGAAGGTAAATAGATTAAAACTCTCCAGACGGCGGGGTATTTCAGCTTCTTCCATCGTATCGCTGATGATAACTGCAATTCCGGGCGGATTCTCAAACCGCTTTTCATGACGGAACATGACGGTTTCACCGCCTATGCGAAGCGGCTTTTCGCCGGTCGCAATTGTAACCGGCCTGATGGGCGGCGCCGAGGCCTCTTCCAGACGAATTCTGGCTTCTTCGGTGACAAACGGGCAGGCGGTTAATTCCGCTTTTCCGGCCGCCAGGCTCATAGCAAAGGCCAGACAGGTGGGTACGCCGCATTTACCACAGTTAGTCCGAGGTAAGAATTTAAATATTTCTATTCCAGAAAGTCCCATTAATTTATCTCCTTATGCCTAAATGAGCGGCTCCAAGGTTAGAGCCGGATGATTATTTTCAGTTAAATATTCTAAGATATCTTCCTCGGTCACTCCTACAGTTTCGTCGGCGATGCGGTTCAGCAGGTCGGGAATGCCGATTTCGGCGGCTCGTTCATTAAAGCGGTCAGCGATTTCTTCCTTCAACGCCTTAGGCATCCAAACCAAACGTTTCAGGCCGCCTTCTGCGGACAGGAATTTACGCTGTGTCATGTTGTACTTTGAATGACCAACAAAACCGGGAGTAGTGACACCTCCACCGATAGTCCCCGCCAGAGTGGTAAATTTCATTCCGGATGGCGTCATGCCGCTATGCTCCCGGTTCACTGTCATTACCCCATTGCACAACGGCACAACTGCGGAGATACATTCCATACATCCGCAGGCGGTCATCGGGTCGGAAATAATGCTGTAAAAATTGTAGTGGTCAATATTTCCCCGTGAGGCTTTAAAGACGAAATCATTGACACCTTGCCACTGACCGAGACGGGCATCAATGGTTGCCCCCTTAGTCACCGGTTGATTGGGACCGGTGGGATTTATCTCAAATGATGCCTTGCAGTCCATCCAGTTATAGGAACCGCACAGTCCCGTTCGTTCCGGGCTGATCACGCAAACGTGGGATGGGGCAAATGATTGACATAAAAGACAAGAATAAAAGATATCGGTGGTTTCATCGGTCATACCTTCAATCCGGGCGTCCCGCGCGGCATAAGCGGCCTTGGCCTGATGTAATAATTCAGCTACATCGGTCTCCCAGGTGAATAGTTTAACCTGAAGCTTCTCAAATATCCGGCCGAAATCTTGATGAAGTTTCGCATGCAACAGCAAACCGATGTGTTCCAACCGGAAACCTTTGGCTACGGCGTCCTTGCTGACCCTTAACCAGGCCATATCTCGCTGCCCGATATGCATCACGCCCTGGGCGTAATTAATAAGGTGGTGAACTTGTCTTTCCAGAATAGGTTCATAATCTTCCTGCATCTGTCGTCCGGATACCTCAACAACGATACCCAGCGGTAGTTTGCTACCCGGCGGCGTATCAGTTATTTCAGGGCCAATAACCGATACCTTACCGTCAACGATATCCTCGCCGGGTCGGGATGTAACCCATTCCAGCATAGCAGTGCGACCGCCGCCGCATTCTAAATAGATATTTTCACCCCTGACCCTTTCGCCTTCAAAGGCCGGACCGTAGGCCACCGGTACCGGAACGTCGGTAATCACTGTTTTAATACCGCGAACGTCCACCGAGCGGCTGACGATTTTATCGTGCGGTACATTGCTGACCACCAGTTCAGTCGGAGGATCGCCTGCCGATAGTCCCGGTATTTTGCTGTCGGTGATAACCGGGAAGCCGAAATTCAGGGCACCGGCTGCCAGGGCATACCATTTGTCGGTTACTTCACCAAGCGCCATCACAAAAGCCGGCACCCGCTCCTGAGTGTAAGCAAATAAGTCCTTAGCGTTTCCCGGTTTTACATTACCGAAGGACAAGGCCACCCGGGTCGCAAAACCAAAGGTAAATACGGTTGCCGCGGCACCTGGTCCGAAAGGCACCAGCCGGGTCGGCCAACCGAGTTGGTGCCCGGTAGACTCCAGTTGCTGTGCAAAATTCTGATTCTTATCGCCGGCACTCAAGAAAACATAGAGATTACGCTGCTGCAGTTCCGCAGTAATTTCAGTGGCTGTAGCCTTATCCGGTGCGGCCCCCAATATGGCGGCAAACCCGGGAACGCTGCCGTCCACAAACTCCACGCCGCGTTTGCGGAGAATCACGTCATCTGCTGCGCCCAGCCATAAATTGTCGCCCGCTGGTGTTTCGGTTCCGGTGTAGCTTTGGGGGTTTTCATAATAGTCAATAGCCTCAGTAATCTCTGCAGCAAAAAGGGCGGCAATTCCGGCATCCAATACCGGCTGCAACGAGTTTAGTTCCATGTCATCAGCTAAAAGCGGCGGCAAAAGCTTACGGCAGCGCTGCAGCACCGCAACCATATCATTCAGTTGTTCCACTTTGTGTCCCATGACACCGTAGATTACCGGCAAATAATAGGCGGTGTTAGGGAAGCCGATTAACTCGGAACCGTTGCAACTACTGTTGATCCGTTGCCAGGCAGTTTCGGCTTCTTCTACAAACCGGTATGCGCCCCTGATGGCGCCGGCGGCAATTATTCTGGACATTTTAATTCACTCGCTTTCAGACCGTCTGATTCCCACACGAGGTCAACAGGAATGCACTTAGACAAGGTCAATGATTAATTCCCTGGCCGCCGCTACGGCTTCAGGGTGACGCATTATAAGTACATCCGCGCCGGCCATTAACAGCAAGGAAGCGCTCATGGCTTCCAGAGCGATACCCCTTTTTGCGGCGTCGCCCATCCCCGGCTCTTCAGCTTCGGTTACCTTGGATTCCCTGGCCTTCCAGGTCTCCCGGGCGATGTTGCAGATCAGCGGAAATTGCAGTTTTTCGTCTTGCTGGGTTAAGGCCGCCATCCGGATACGCTCCATGACTGAATAGGCATATTCAATACCGTAGCCGATGGCACTGACCGTCGGATCCATTACCGTATCAGTTTCCTTAACTCCCAGATTAGACATCAGGATGTTAAGCTGCTTGGCCAGGTTAATATCAATCGGACTGGAGGCAATAACCACATGATTGGAGGCCATCGCTGTCGCCCCGATTTTCTTGTAATTGCCTTCTTCAACCGGGCCCAGCGCCAAGCGGCGGTCGGTTATGTTTTCAGCGACCGCCCGCAACACCTCGGTATCTTTCTCCAGATTTGCCGTGCCCCAGATGATGATTGGGACGTCTATCTCCCGGCAGATATTTTTTACCAGTTCAACGGTTTCTTCCGCACTGCGGTTGGAACCATTGGGATCGGTGCTTTGAAGCTGCAGGCAGATCATTTCCGCACCGTATTCCGAGACGCACTTTTTTGCCCAGGCCACCGGGTCATTCAATACGTCGGCGAAAGGATGTAAAGCTGCCTCCGGCCAGTCAACCGGTGCTTCGTCATAGACCTCCATGGCAATCTGAGGCATGTTGGGCATTTGGCCTTCAAAGGTATAAAACGGATATCCGGTTTCCCCTCCGATTGTAACGGCGGCGTCATTATCGCCCAGTTGAATTGAGCGAATGGCTCCGTTGTATTTAATCTCAGGAATCTCAATGGTCATTTCTTCCTCCAGTAATTGTCGCCGGGTGCAGGATGCCGAAGACTCGTCGGGTTTTATATCAATTCGTGTGCCAGTTTGGCGGCTCGAACCGTATTAGCCATCAGCATGACAATGGTCATTGGACCGACGCCGCCGGGAACCGGAGTGATGACGCCGGCTACTTCCTTAACATTATCAAAATCTACGTCACCGGACAAGATTCTCTTTCCTTCCGGCGTCCGTCCGATTTCATTGGTACCTACGTCAATGACGGCAGCTCCGGGTTTTACCATGTCGGCGGTGATGAATTTGGGCTTGCCGATTGCCGCAATCAGAATGTCTGCCCGGCGGGTATGAGCCGCGATGTCCCGCGTAGCGCTATGGCAAACAGTGACAGTGGCGTTAGCGCCCGGTGCCTTTTGTAATAAAATATTGGCTACAGGTTTACCGACGATATTTGAGCGACCGACGATAACAACCTCCGCGCCGCTGGTTTCCACGCCGCCGCGAATCAGCAGCTCCTGAATCCCATGAGGGGTGCAAGGCAGAAAACCCGGTTGACCGATTACCATCCTCCCCACGCTGACCGGATGAAACCCGTCCACATCCTTATCGGGGCTGATCGCCAGTAGTATGCGGTTTTCATCAATATGGTCGGGCAGGGGTACCTGTACCAGAATGCCGTTGATTGCGGGGTCGGTATTCAGGTCGGCGATAAGTTTTAATAATTCTTCCTCTGAGGTGCCGGCTGGCAGCGGATAATTGGCGGAATATATTCCCAGGGCCTGACAGGCTTTGATCTTAGCGCCGACATAAGTCTGCGAGGCCGGGTCATCTCCGACAATAACAGTCGCCAGACCAGGCACAATGTTATGATTGGCTTTTAAGTTCGCCACTTCCTTAATCAGTTCTTCTCGTATCTGGCGGGCGGTTTCGGTACCGCTGATTATTCTGGCCGTCATTATTACCTCTCTTGATCCGGCGTTATTATTTTAGCCATCAACTCATTCATGGACGCTGCGGCGGCCGCTTCGTCCGGCAGGTCCAGCAATGATTTTTGATGCCAATCGTATTCCATGATTTGGGAATCCTGGGGTATTACGGCATCAACGGTAATGCCCAAACGGTCAAGTTCACTGTAGACCAGCGGGTCAATTACTGCCGGAGCCTGATTTATTACCACCCATTTCTGCTTGATGTCCAGTCCCATTTCAGTCACCAAATTTAAAATGCTGTTTAAAGTGCGTATCCCTTTAATAGAATGGTTGGATACCAGAATCAGGTGGTCCACCTGCCCTGTGGTGCCACGGGAAAGGTGTTCCAAACCGGCCTCATTGTCCATCAACAGGTAGCGGTAATTGGACGTCAACTGATCAATGAAGTTCTTGAGCACATTATTGGGAAAACAGTAGCATCCCGCTCCCTCACCCCGGCCCATGGTAATCAGATCAATGCCGCGGCTTTCCACAATGGTTTCGTTCAGCTTAATATTAAGAAAAGATTCCTTAACTACCCCTGAAGGAATAGAGATTTTATTTTCATTAAAACCTGCCAGCACTGAGCCGACGGTTAATTCAGCATTAAGACCGATTCCCAAACCCAGATTAGCCGCCGGATCTGCATCCACTGCCAGCACCGGTGTCAGATTGTGTTTTAACAGATAGCGGATAATCAGTCCGGCCAGTGACGTTTTCCCGGTGCCGCCCTTGCCGGCCATGGCGATGGATACCGTCATCCGCCGCTGCCCCCGGCAAAATGGTTGGGCTGGCTGATGACGGTGGGAAAAAGGGAAATATCAGTGTGGGGCAAAAACATCGCCGCCATATAATTATCCATGAAAGACGCGCTGTCAGATAACTCAATGTTGGTTACCAGTTTGGCGGTAATACGTCCGGCCTCAATCAATTCCGTAGAATAACTGCTGAGCCTGGCCCCCAGCAGCGAGCCGTTGCCGGCAAATATAAATTTATCCCGATCAATATCCGGCAACAGGCCGATAGCTATCGCACATTCCACGTCAATATGACTGCCGAAGGTGCCGGCCACGACAACCTTGTCCAGTTCGTTGAATGACAATCCGACGCTGGACAGTAGAGTCTGGTACCCGGCGTACATTGCCGCCTTGCCGCGAATAAGATTATCCAGATCAATTTCGGTAAGCACGATGTCCTGTCCGGTTTCGGTCGTGTTTGCCGCAGCCAAAACGTACTCGCTGCCGTCGGTTCCTATGCGTACCCGTTCGGTGACTCCGGCCTGAAACTTGCCTTTAGGGTCAATGACCCCGGCCTTAAATAAGGCCGCCACCGTGCTGATAAGCCCGGCGCCGCAAATCCCACGGGGTCTGGCCTGACCGATGGTATTAATAACCGGTTCATCAACCGCATTATCTATATTGAATCCTTCAACGGCACCGCTGGTGGCTAACATGCCGTGTTTGATACCGCCCCCCTCAAAGGCCGGCCCGGCGGAACAGGAGGCGCTGACCATCCAGTCGGCATTGCCCACCACGATTTCTCCATTTGTGCCGATGTCAATATAAAGTACCGTTTCGCCCCTTTGGAAAATGCCGGTCCCGACCAGTCCGGAAATAATATCGCCGCCAACGTAACTGGACACAGCCGGTACGATATTTACAGGTACCCCCGGTCCGGTTTCCAAACCAATTTCGCCTGCCGAAATAGTCGGTGGGGCCGATACTGCCGGCACATAAGGCGCCAGTCGTAAATATTTAGGGTCAATCCCCAGCAATAATTGCACCATCGTCGTATTGGCCGCCACCATGACGTGACTGATGTCACGGCATGGGACACCGCCATGCTCAGTCAATTGTCGGATGATATTGTTCAGAGTGTTAAGCACCGCTTGTTGCAGAGCCGGTAAACCGCCGGTCTTGGCGGCATAAGCGATGCGGCTGATAACGTCACTACCGTAAACCGCCTGACCGTTATACTCCACGCCCTGAGCCAGCACCCGGCCTTCAATCAGATCCAGCAGTTCACCTCTGACTCCCGTCGTCCCGATATCAAAAGCCAGGCCGTAAAGCGATACCCTGGTGTCTCCGGGTTGAATATCGGTCACTCTGAGACCGCCTGACTCCTTTGATAACGTCAGCGTCAGTGCCCAGTCTCCTTCGCGCAAGACTGCCGGTAACTGTTTAACAATGGCAAGACCGATCCGAAAATCCACTATGCCCTGGCTCAACAATGCATTTTCCAGTCGGGATAAATCGCTGATATTATCATCAAGCGCGGGCGGAGTGAGTTTGAGGAATATCTTGAAAACCGGCGGAGCAAACCGCCAGTTTTCGGCGGCCATTATCTCCTCGCTGGTTGAGAGTGATCTCAAATGGCCGTCGCTGGCTGGAGCGCGGGATTGCAACGGAATTCTGACCGTCAAATCGCTCTCCACCTCATAACGGCAGGCCAGCCTTACCCCGTTCTCAATCTCTTCCTGGCTGAGATTCAGATACCGGGTATCTCCGGTGCAACCCTGTTCTATGATAACCTTGCAGGTGCCGCACACTCCGTCACCGCCGCAGGCAGCGGCAATGCCGACTCCGGCGTGCCGGATAACGTCTAATAGATTGGCGCCGTGCTCGGCCGTCAGTCTGAGACTATCGGGCTCCAACAGAATTCGGTATTTATCGGTCATCATTAATCGTTTTCAAAAGGGGTCAAAACAGGCCGGTAACTTTTCCGGTGTCCACATCAACGTCAATGCGGCGGAAAGCCGGGTCTGACGAAGTTCCGGGCATCAGCTTGATATCGCCGGCTACCGGTACAATAAATCCGGCGCCGTTGTAGACCAGGATATCCCTGATGGGTAACGTCCAGCCGTCCGGTCGGCCTTTCAATGCCGGATCATGCGACAATGACAGGTGGGTCTTAACCATACAGGTCGCAAAATCATGTTTAGTCGCGTCAGCTTCAATAGCGTTGGCTTTAGCCAACGCGTCAGGAGTATAGCTCACCCCTTCGGCACCGTAGACATCCCTGGCAATTTTCTCAATCCTGGCTTTCAGCGGCAGATTGGTTTCGTAAAGAAGTTCAAATTTATTGGTTTCTTCGCAGGCACTGACGACCGCATCGGCTAATTCCAGCGCACCATCACCGCCAGACAGCCAGTGACGTGATACGGCGGCCCGCGCCCCGGCGCTTTCTGCGGCACGTCTGATCAGGTTGATTTCTTCGGCAGAATCGGTATGAAAATGGTTGATGCATACCACCGGATTGATTCCGGCTTTTTTGACGGTGGCTATATGAGCCAGCAGGTTTACCAGGCCTCGCTCAACCAGTTCCGGATTCGATTCGGTATAAACTGAATCAAGCGATTTCCCCGGCGTCACCTTGGGCCCGCCGCCGTGCATTTTAAGCGCGCGTACCGTTGCCACGATTACTGCGCAATCTGGCTTCAATCGGCTAATCCGGCATTTGATGTTCCAGAACTTTTCAAAGCCGATATCAGCGCCGAAACCGCTCTCGGTGACGTGATAATCTGAGAGCTTCAAACCGAGGCGGTCCGCCACAATGGAAGATTGACCGACGGCGATATTGGCAAACGGGCCGGCGTGTACCAGCACCGGCTGCCCTTCAATGGTCTGCAGCAGATTGGGATTAGTGGCTCTTACCAGCCAGGCGGTCATAGCGCCGTCCACTTCAAGGTCTTTGGTGGTAACCGGATTACCCTGACGGTTATAAGCAACCACGATGCGGCCCATGCGTTCCCGGAGGTCGCTCAAACTGGTGAATATAGACAGTATGGCCATTATCTCTGAACTGACGGTAATGGCAAAACCACTGCTCATCATCAAGCCGTCGCTCTTGCCGCCCAGGCCGATAACGATATCCCTCAGTGACTGAGCACAAAAATCCATTGCCCAGCGCATCTGGACGTTGTGCGGGTCAATATTCAGGCGTTGCACGCCCCGTTTAGCCAGAAATTCATTTGAATTATTAGCCTCGTGCTGCAGACGGGCTGTGAGAGCCACCATGGCAAGATTATGGGCGTTAGTGACGGCATCTATATCACCAGTAAGGCCCAGCGAAAAAGGGGTCAGTGGAATGCACTGTGAGCGCCCGCCGCCGGCGGCGCTCCCCTTAATGTTGAACGTCGGTCCGCCGGATGGTTGGCGAATGGCGCCGGATACGTTTTTACGGCGTTTGGCCAGGCCCTGCACCAATCCCATGGTGGTGGTGCTCTTGCCTTCGCCCAGCGGGGTCGGCGTTATAGCAGTGACGTCAATATACTTGCCGTTTGTCTGGTCCGCCAGGCGGTCGTCAACGGCCGCATAATCAACCTTGCCCAGGTAATGACCGTATGGCAACAGTTCATCCCGTAGAACGCCCCAGTCGTCAGCCAACCGGTCAATGCGCTTCATAGACCTTTCGGCCTGTTCGGCTATTTGCCAGTCTTTGAATTTTAACGGGTCAAGGTCAGTCAATCGGCATCCCCTTCAAAAAACCCTTAAATAACGCTAACGGATGGATTTTCGCGGTCGCAAACGGATATTACCGGGCATTGGAATTTAGTTCCCTGGTATTTGTATTACCGGTATATTCCAAGTATATTGAGAGAAACCAGACTCGTCAAATACTTTTTTATTATGCATCATACTTTGCCTTTTTACGGTCGCCATCAGGGTCAATTCTTAAGGGCATACATGCTGTTGGCGCCTTTGGTTCGTATTCCGTTGCTGGGACGTCTGGTGCGCCGCGCCGCCAACCGATACGCCGCACAACACCACGGTGCATTTGCATTGACCGCCGCCGAAGCTGAAGAGATTGTGACCAGGTCCGCCTGGGTGGCGGTCGGGGAGTGCGCCTGCCGCCGGACCTTTCATAATTGTGATGCTCCGGTTGAAGCGGAGTTAATTGTCGGGTTCGGCCGGAATGTGTACGCCGAGGTATCAGAAAAGACTCGTCGCATTACCTCCGCCGAAGCCGTCGCTTTGTTACAGCAGTGCCGTGAGTCCCGGTTGATGCCCCTGATGATGCAATGCCGGGGACATTATTACGCCATCTGTAATTGTTGTCAGTGCTGCTGCGTACCTCACCGGTTGAAAACCCGATTCGGCATTAATTATGCCATCGTCAGGCGACCGGAAATCGTGGAAGACTTTTTTGCTCAACTCGCTGATCATCATGGTTAGACAAACGGCGCGGATACGTCTGATTAAGCTTTTGATTGTGTTATAATAAGCCACTCATGAAGCCGGATAAGACTTGTGACCCAAACTAAGATCGCTAACTATATTTCTGACGGGCTGAATCCGCTGGCTCTCGGTATCATCATTCTGGCTGCGGTCTCTTTTGATGCTGCGGCCACAACGTCCGAGGCTGTCCGCTGGTTTCTGCTGGTTACTGTGCTGAACATTCTTCCTGTGCTTACTGTTGCCATTTTCCTGGTGCGGAGCGGGCGCATGGATGCTCTGTTCTCCAACCGGCGGCACCAGCGTCATAGAATTTACGTCATCGGCCTGTTCTTCACTGTCATGACATTGCTCTTGCTGAATTGGATGAATGCCCCGGCTGCCATTTTTGCGGTGTTGGTGATAACACTGGTGACGGTGGTTACTTTCGCCGCCGTTAATTTATGGTGGAAGATTAGTGTTCACACCTCCACCACCTCAGCTTTTGTAGTAATCCTGCATGTTTTATATGGCTGGTGGGCGTTGCCGTCATTGCTGCTGTTGCCGGCTATGGCCTGGTCCCGCGTAAAACTGGCCCAGCATACCCTCGGTCAGGTTATCGCCGGCGCTGTGGTTTCGGCGGTAATTGTCCTGGTCATATTCTTTCAGAATGGCCTAATTTAGAATTATTTCACCATAGTAAAAAGCGGCTGAATCCGGTGGATCAGCCGCTTTACTGTTTTAGATTATAGTAATTACTTTTTAGTGGAACGCTTGGACAAGCCCTTCGCGATGCCGAATAACAGCGCCGCGCAGATTACGATGAAAACGATGAAATAGATAAGGCTTTGAGTCTGTTCATCCACGTAAATCTCCTTCGCCGTTTGTACCCGGCTTATGTTTGATGCTCAAGTATAGCATCAAAGAATGAGAAGTAAAAGACAATCAGCTGAAAGTGAGGAAAATAAACCAAGTCAGTCTGCGGGAGAAAATAAATGGCTCCCGAGGAAGGATTCGAACCTTCGACCAATCGGTTAACAGCCGACCGCTCTACCACTGAGCTACTCGGGAACGTATATACTTTTTGGCTGCCGAGCCAGGATTCGAACCTGGGCAAAAGGATTCAAAGTCCTTCGTGCTACCACTACACAACTCGGCAACAAGCCTGGTAATGGCAGTCGCTTGGTGCCGGAGGTCGGACTCGAACCGACACAGGAGTTACCCCCTAGCAGTGTTTGAGACTGCCGCGTCTACCATTCCGCCACTCCGGCATAATACAGCCGAACTATTTAAAAGTACTGAGTTGGTGCCGAGGCCCAGACTTGAACTGGGGACACGCGGATTTTCAGTCCGCTGCTCTACCGACTGAGCTACCTCGGCGCCGAGACAACGCCTGATATTGTAGCCGTTCCGGATAATCCGGTCAAGCTGTCGCTGGTTTGGAGAAGGCTTCCGATTAATCTAATCCGGACGTAAATCAATAAAGTGAGGTTCTATACCGGATTCACTGAGCGCCTTTATTAGATCCGGCAGTTCATCGGAGACGGCCACAACGATAATTTCCAGACCATAGCGGGCAGCGTCAATGACTACTTCGGGTACGGAATAAAAGTAGCGCGGCTCAACGCCCACTCGTTTCAATGAAGCAAATGCTTCAATGCCCAGCGCGGCAATATGCTTTTGGTTTCTGACCAGCAGCGCCAGCCTTTCCAGATTAGCCCGATGTGAACCGCCTTCTTTAATTCCTGGCACAGCCGCCAGAAAAACCGTTCCCTGGCTGAGTGGCACAATACCTCTGATACCGGTGATGCCGACATCTTCGCCGGTCTGAGCATTGCCGGCGGCGACACCCCTGGCACCGGCATCAATACCGGTGCTGGCCATCAGGATTCCGTCTCGCATGATCAATCCAACTTCCTGGCCTTCCTTGATGTCACCGAGTGCCAGCGCTGCATTGACTGAAATATCGGTCACCGCCCGTTTGGCCATATCCACATAGGTATTAAGGTCACGGAGCTGTTTCAGCATCCAGTTAACCCCGCCGGAAGTCAGGCGATAGCGGGACCTCCCTTCAGAGACGACCAGTTTTTCCGCTATCAGGTGCTTCAGGTATTCAGAAACAGCCTGGGGCGTAATCTCCAGTTGAGCGGCTATGGTCTTTTGCTCCACCGCAGGACCTTTAGAAGCAATTTCCACCAGTATCTGAAATCGGGTGGCCGAGTTTTTGTTTTGAAGAATATCTGACATAACATTCCTGAATATAATTGATGGAAGTATTATATCATGTCAGGAAAGAGGTTTTCCGAGGGGGCTGAATGTAGGCCGTACAGGTCTCGAACCTGTGACACCCTGATTAAAAGTCAGGTGCTCTACCAACTGAGCTAACGGCCCATGATGACGTGACGATAAGTTTAACAAAATCAGGCGTATTCGCGCAAGCTGTCATAACGTCGCCGGGTTGCATCCGGCTCGGCCTTAGGTTAAATTAATAGTGTCGCGGTGAATCGGGAATTTTATGCACACCGTATGAGAGGTATCCATGGGAAAGATAAGAGTCGGCATCAACGGGTACGGCGTAATTGGCAAACGGGTCGCGGATGCCGTAGCCCTTCAGGATGATATGGAAGTTGCCGGTGTCACCGCGGTTAATGCGGATTACCGGATTAGAATTGCTGCTGAGCGCGGCTATCCCATATATTCTGCTGTTCCGGAGAAACTCTCCATGATGAACGAGGCCGGAATCCCCGCAGTTGGCGACCTGGATGACCTGATAAAAAAGGTTGATGTCGTCGTTGACTGCACCCCTAAGGGAGTCGGAGCTCAACTAAAAAGTGTGTACGAAACTGCCGGGGTAAAAGCGATTTTTCAGGGTGCGGAAAAACACGAAGTCGCCGGGATGTCTTTTGTCGCCCAGGTTAATTACGCTGAGGCTTTGAACCGGCAATTCGCCCGGGTGGTGTCGTGTAATACCACGGCTTTATGCCGCGTTATGAACACCTTCCACCGGCGGGGCTGGATTAAGCGCGCCAGAGTCATGATTTTACGGCGGGGTACTGACCCCTGGGAAAGCCACCGTGACGGCATGATCAACACTGTGATTCCAGAAACAAAAGTGCCCAGCCACCAGGGGCCGGACGCGCGCACCGTAATAAAGGGATTGGATATTACTACCATGGCGGGTGCCGGACCATTTAATTTAAGTCATATGCATTATGCCATGGTGGAAACAAACCACCAGATCAGCTTGAAGGAACTTCGCCACGCTTTGTGGGAGGAACCACGTCTGGCTTTCGTCAGATCCAGCGACGGTATTGTGGCCATGAATTCGGTAATTGAACTCATGCGGGATTTACGCCGCCCCCGAAATGATATGTGGGAAGTTGGCATTTGGGAGGACGCTTTGGCTGCCGATGAACGGGAAGCCTACCTGGTGTTTCAGGTGCATAATGAAGCGGTCACCATACCGGAAAATATTGATGCCATTCGGGCGATGACCGGCATTGAAACCGATGGTGCGAAATCAATTGAAAAGACCAATCTGGCCATGGGAATTGTAAAAAGCTTTCTGCCCACAACCATCCCAGAGGCGGCGGTTCATGCGGCTATTGGTGAAGCGCTTAAAGCCGAACGGGCGGAGTTCCGTGATGAAGGGTACAAAGGGGCTGAAGAGCCGTTTTAGGTTTGGTTGGGCGTCTCAGGCCGTTACGACATCAATGGTGTCGCCGGCGGCCACGTCGCCGCCGCTGATAATACGGGCGAAGACGCCTTCCAGCGGCATGACGCACATTCCTACCTGGCGATAAATCTGGCAATGTTGGTGGCATTCCTTGCCTATCTGCGTAATTTCCATTTCCACGCCCTGACTGGTCTTCAGACGTGTCCCGATGGGCAGCGTCATTAGTATTTCAAGTCCATCAGTCGTCAGATTTTCTGCAAAATCACCAGGGGTTAACGTCAATCCCTTGGCGCGCATCTTGTTGATGCTGGAATTATCCAGCAGGCTTATCTGTCGGTGCCAACCCTGAGTGGCATGGGCATCGCCTTGAAGGCCGTAATCTGTTTCTAAAACACCGCAACCGATATCCTTCTTCTTGGTGCCCTTTTTTACGCTGGCGCATACCGCGATAATCTTACCCATCAACACTTCTCCTGTAGGTGCCGCTTTTGCCGCCTTCTTTCATTTCCAGGCGGGTTTGTTCAATGGTCATGCCCTTGTCTACTGCTTTACACATGTCATAAATTGTTAGTGCAGCCACGGAAGCACCCGTCAAGGCTTCCATTTCTACTCCGGTCTGCCCGGTAGTTCTGACTTCCGTCATGATCTTGATGGTAGTCTCGCCCTGATATTCAAAATCAACGGTGACTGAGGTGATTAGCAAAGGGTGACATAACGGGATTAATTCCGGCGTTTGTTTAACCGCCATGATACCGGCGATACGCGCCGTGGCCAGGACGTCACCTTTTTTTATCTGGTTCTCCCTGATCAGACGCAGCGTTTCCGGCTTCATACGGATAAAAGAGACGGCCGTTGCCCGCCGGTTGGTGACGGCCTTGGCGGTCACGTCCACCATATGAGCCTGACCGTTTTCGTTCACGTGTGATAATTCCATCAGCATCAGCCCCCGATCTGCCTCATCTGCCGGCCGCCCACCGCCATTTCCTCCAGATTGTGCCGTTCCGGTTTCGCCATGACGGCTTGAAGCAGCAGGTCTTTGATATCCTGCTCGGTACCGCCCCTGCGTATAACGTTTTTTAAGTCTAATTCAGTATCATTCAACAAGCAAGGGCGCAATTTGCCGTCGGCAGTCAGCCGTAATCGGTTGCATTGTCCGCAAAAACGATGGCTGATAGGCCGGATAAACCCGATAGTCCCCTGGCCGGATCCGAAACTGTAATAGTTCGCCGGCCCGGCGCCGCTGATACAGCATGCCCAGAGTTGTCCATTTTCGGCTTCAATCCTATCCTTGATTTCCGCGACCGATAGAACCTTGGAATTGTCAGAACCCTCAAACGGCATATATTCAATAAAACGTACATGCCAGCCTTCATATTTGGCTTTTTGGGCGAAACTCGTTATCTCGTCGTCGTTAATGCCCGGCATGACCACCATGTTAACCTTGATGGGGGACAACCCGACGCGATGGGCCTCTTCAATTCCTTCAAACACCCGGTCCAGTTGTTCACCACCGGTTATCCGGGCGAATCTGTCCGGTAAAAGAGAATCCAGAGATACATTGATGCGTTTCAAGCCGGCCTTTTTCAGGTCAGCCGCCTGGGTTTTGAGCAGCGTGCCGTTGGTTGTCAGTGAAACATCATCAATATTAGGTATGACTGTTAAAAGTTTAATCAAATTGGACAGCGCCGGACGGACCAGAGGTTCGCCCCCGGTCAACCGGATGTGCCTGACTCCCATACTTGCGGCTACGCGGGTCACGGCAGCAATTTCTTCGTAAGAAAGTATGTCGTTGTGAGACAGATGATCCAGTCCGCCGTCGGAACAATATACGCAACGCAGGTTGCAGCGGTCAGTCACCGAAATTCGGAGATAATTAATGCGCCGGTTATAGGCATCTAAAGTGCCGGTAATGCAACTGGCTTCAGTCACGACTAAAAAAGCCTCCAAAAGAGGCGGCTGAATATTCCGCCCTTCTTTCCAAATACGGGAGGTGCCGCCGTTTCCAACGACGCCCTAAAGGTCGTCGGCCATGCCGTTTGGGATTAGGCCTAACGACTCGAAGGGAAACTAGATATATTCTATCACCCGGTACTAGTACCCGGCAAATACGATTATTTTCCCGCTTGAATCAATTTAAAATTTTAGACTGGGATCAGCATTTCCGCCAGATTAACCAGTGTCGCTACCGGCACGCCGCTGCTGCCTTTGGTCAAGTGGCCTTTTTCCTTATCCCCCCAGGCGGTACCGGCGATATCCAGGTGAACCCATGGTGTCTGGGGATTGATGAACTCTGACAGAAACAGTCCGGCGGTAATGGTGCCGGCAGGGCGGCCGCCGACATTTTTAATATCGGCATAATCACTCTTGTATTGGTCGCGATATTCATCCCAGCCCGGCAACTGCCAGACGCGTTCGCCGGCGCTTTCACCGGCTTTAATCACTTTTTGCAACAGGGCTTCGTTATTAGTCACCGCTGCGGAAGCCTGAGTACCCAGAGCAATAATTACCGCTCCGGTCAGCGTAGCCACGTCAATCAGGGCTTTCGGATTTTCCCGATCAACAAACGTCAAAGCATCGGCCAAAATCAATCGTCCCTCAGCGTCGGTTGAAATAACTTCAACCGTTTTGCCGCTGTACATCTTGAGCACGTCGCCGGGCTTGAAGGCCCCGCCGTCCGGCATATTTTCGGTAGCAGGTACTGCGGCGATAACGTTCAACGGCAATTTCAAGCGGCCGATGGCACTCATGGCGCCGATTACCGATGCGCCGCCGCTCATATCAAATTTCATCTCCTCCATTTTTTCGGACGGCTTGATGGATATGCCGCCGCTGTCAAAGGTCAGGCCTTTACCTACCAAACCGAGGTCCCAATCGTTTGCAGTACGTCCTTTGTAACGGATGACAATCAGTTTCGGTGGATTAACGGCTGATGACCCGCTGGATACCCCCAGCAGTCCGCCCATGCCCATCTTGACCATATCGGCTCGTTCCAGGACTTCAACTTTTAGACCCGGAATGCTGGTTAGTTTCAGTGCGGCCTCTGCCATATGCGCGGGAGTCATATGGTTTGAAGGTTCATTGGCCATGTCACGGGCCATGACGATTCCATCAGCCACCGCTTGTCCTTTCTTCAGCCCCTGTTCAAAAGCTTCAGCGGTGAAATCTCCGGCACCGATAACCCCCACCGATTTTAGCTGGCCGTATTCCGGTTCTTTGGTCTGATGCCGGGTAAACCGGTATGTCCCCAATAAAGCCCCCTGAGCGATTGCCGAACCGGTCTGTTCGCCGGTCATACCGGTTTTCGGCAGGGCGATAACCAGTTCATAGCCATGAGCGCGTTGTACGGCACGGCAAGCATCTGCAACAGCCGAGCGTAAACGCGCCAGTGTGAGAATGTCCTGTTTACCCAACCCCAGTACGATGAATTTACCAGTACCGGTAGGAGCCAGACCATGAATCGTGGTCAGTTCACCGAGTGTTCCCTTAATTTCCTTCTTTTGCCGCAGTCGTTGAATTAGTTGAACCAGTGACTTGTCCCAGTTTGTTGCTTCGCTGTCGTCCGTGGTAATTTCAAAAACCCCCACGATAACTGCATCCGCTTGAATCTGTTCAAATTCGGTGGTAATTAGTTTGATGTCCATGAAGCCTCACTTTTATTTAATGGCGATGTCGCCGGCGATTTTGGTAATAAGTTCCGGGAGATCCGTGACCGGCGTCACGGTGTAATCGGGTTCTACCGGCGGTTCAAAATCCTCTTCCAGCATTTGATATACTTCCCAATCCGCATCGGAGATACACTCACCCTGTGCCCGGCGATCCATGATGCGTTCCCTGGCAATTTCTCTGGGTGTATCCAGATATATAATGATGATTCGGGCCCTGGTTTCTGCCGCCATTTGATACAGCGGACGACGGTATTTCCGGTTCAGATTTGTTGCGTCAATTAAAACGTTGTTATTTGAGTCCAGCAATTCGCGGGCAGCGGTGTGAATGGCTCTGAAAACCCGGGTATGCTCCCGCTGGGTGTAAGTGGGCTTTTTCAACAGAGTTTTGCGGATAAAATCACTTTGCAACACAGTTGCCGGAATCTTCCGAATCAGTCTGTCAACAAAATAGCTTTTTCCGCTGCCGGGCAAGCCGACCATGACGAATAATACCGGTTTTTCAGAGGCGGAATTAGGAAACAGCCGGACCGCCCGTCTAACTTTTTCAAGGTCGCGTTTTACCAGTGGATTGATAACCATTGATTAATTATACGCTGTTCTGTTGAATGTTAGAAAACCTTGCCCGACGGATAAAAGGACGGCCATGTTTGAAGTTAGTCCAGCAGACCGAAAGCGGCCAGATGGCCGTTGGAATGCCGTGGAATGTCGGTGACAAACAAAACCTTCTTGGGGCACTTGTAATTGGCTAGTCTGTCCAGACAATATTTTTTAACCTGTTGTTCAGTAATGTCGGCACCGGGGCGTAATTTTATCACGGCCAATACCACTTCACCGCGCATGCCGTCAGGATCCGGGATACCGGCGGCGGCGGCCTCGGCAATATCAGGGTGGGTATTCAATACGTCAACAATATCGGAAAAATAAATATTCTGACCTTTGGTGATGAGCATCGGTTTTTTTACGCCGGTGATATATAGTTCGCCATGTTCATCCTTAACCCCGATATCGTCGGTGAACAACCAGCCATCCCGGATATATCGGGCAGTCTCTTCCGGAAGATTGTGGTACGCCCGCATGACAGGCCCCTTGATAATCACTTCTCCAGGTTCGCCTGCAGCAACCTCCCGGCCGTCAGTATCAACCACTCTGACACTAAAACCCGGTATTGCAGTGCCGACACCGCCGCTGCGACCGGACCGGCTGACATCCTGACAGGTAACGTGGGTGGTGGATTCGGTTAACCCGTAATATTGGATCAAATACTTACCGGTTAGTTCTTCAAAATCTTTGATCACGCTGACGGGGATCGGGGCGCCGGCGCTGCCGCAAAATCTCAGTGTACTGACATCATATTTCAAGCCGTTGATTTTCAGATGATTCACAATCATGGCATGAATAAATGGTACCCCATGGAACATGGTGGCTCGTTCTCGTTCAATAGCGCATAAAACAGCATCAATGGAGATACCGCCGATCATAACTATGGAACTACCGGCGCTTAAACAGGCCATCATGATAATGGCGATACCCATCGTATGATGCAACGGCAAGGCGAACAGAATGGCAACATCCGCTTCCGTCTGCCTGAACCCGGCGGCTGAGCCGGCGGCGGCATCTATCAGGGCTTGATGGGTGACTTCCACGCCGTGAGGCCTTAACGTCGGCCCGGATGTATAAGCAATATGGGCCAGTTCAAGCTGGGTCTTAACGTCCGGGGCACTGTCAGATCTGGACACCAGCGAGCCGTAAGCTATATACCCTTCAATATCGGCCGGAGAGGAGCAGACGATATGCCGGAGAAAATCATACCTGGCCAGCTCAGGCTGAAGGTTTTTAAGTATCGCCGGTTCCGCAAACAGCCAGGCCGGACGGCAATCGTTAAATACTGCCCGTATTTCCAATTCCTTGTATTTGGTGTCCAGTGGAACGGCGACTGCTCCGGCTTTAATAATACCGAAATAAACAATCGGAAAATCCGGGGAGTTTTCCATCAGCAGTGCTATCCGTTCTCCAGGCGTGACGCCGGCTTCCACCAGTTTTTGCGCCAACCCGTTGGAAAAACGGTCTAGATCAGAAAATGAAAGTGTTCTCTGTCCCATCTTGAAGGCGGTTCTATCTTTATGCTGGCATGCTGCGTCAGCAAGAAAAGCTGTTAAATTCATGAAAGTCCTCGAAGAGTGTGTTGTCCAGCAGTCTATCAAATCAGGCATGCCTTGCCAAATAGCTTAATTATAATGTAGCCGTACACCTGGTGTCTTGACAAGAATGTAATATTGGATTATATTGCCAGCAACTGAATATTCACACAGGCCGTGAATGAGAGTAGTAACTCCCGAGGCCGGGCACAGAGAGCCGGATCAGGTGGAAGCCGGTGCCAGAGGCAGGTGAGTGAATGGACTCAGGAGCCGCTGTCCGATGGCCGTTGAAAACGGCAGGTAGGCGCAGCCGTTGGGGAAACGTTAAAGTCCCGGGCAGTTTCCGGTGTAAAATATCGGCAAGTGCCCAGTGAGATGAGCTGTTACAGCTTAATAAGGGTGGTACCGCGGAGCCTTCTGCCCCTTGAAAAAGGGAGAGGGCTTTTTCTTTTGTCCAAAATTGCCGATCGGAAGAAAGTCAAAACACAATCAAGAAGGAGGAATTATCGTGGAACACACCAAGTATCTGCTAACTGAAAAGGAAATGCCGACCAGTTGGTACAACATCCAGGCTGATCTGCCCAAGCCTTTGGCTCCGGCTATTCACCCGGGCACAATGCAGCCGCTGGGGCCGGCGGATCTGGCTCCGTTATTTCCAATGGAACTGATCATGCAGGAGGTCTCTCAGGAGCGCTATATTGATATCCCGGGCGAGGTCATTGATATTTACAAGGCTTGGAGGCCGACCACACTATATCGCGCCCGTGCCCTGGAAAAGGCTCTGGATACACCCGCCAAAATATTTTACAAGTATGAAGGTTCCAGCCCGGCCGGCAGCCATAAGCCCAATACCGCCGTGCCCCAGGCTTTCTACAACAAAAAAGAGGGTATTAAGCGGTTAACCACCGAAACCGGTGCCGGACAATGGGGCAGTTCCATGGCCTTTGCCTGCTGTCAGTTTGACATTGAGCTTAAAGTTTATATGGTTAAGGTCAGTTATCAACAAAAGCCGTACCGGCGCATGATGATGGAAACGTGGGGAGCCCAATGTGTGCCCAGCCCCAGCCCGGACACCAATTCCGGTCGCGCAGCCCTGGCTGAGGACCCCAACAGCCCCGGCAGCCTGGGTCTGGCTATTTCGGAGGCTGTGGAAGACGCCGCACCGAGAGCTGATTCCCATTATTCCCTCGGCAGCGTTCTTAATCATGTGCTGATGCACCAGACGGTTATCGGATTGGAATCGCTGAAACAGATGGAAATGGCCGGCGAATATCCCGATGTAGTTATCGGTTGCGTCGGCGGCGGTTCCAACTTCGGCGGTATGGCCTTGCCTTTTGTTCATCAGAATCTGACCGCCGGCAAAAATACCCGCATCATCGCAGTGGAACCATCAAGCTGTCCCACCCTGACCAAGGGCAAGTTTGCCTTTGATTATGGCGATGTCGCTGCCATGGCGCCGATCGTGAAGATGTTCACACTGGGTCACAAATTCATGCCGCCGCCGGTTCATGCAGGCGGATTGCGTTACCACGGCATGTCGCCGATTATCAGCCATCTTTATGACCTCGGCCTGATAGAAGCAAAAGCCGTTCTTCAGTTACCGACCTTTGAAGCCGGGATCCAATTTGCCAGAACCGAAGGATTTATCAGTGCGCCGGAAACCAACCATGCCATCCGCGCTACCATTGATGAAGCCCTGAGATGCCGTGAGTCTGGTGAAAAGAAGGTCATCCTGTTCAGCCATTCCGGCCATGGTCATTTTGATCTGGCGGCCTACGATGCTTATCTGTCCGGTAAGCTGGCTGACTATGAATATCCGGAAGCGCTGGTAGAATCGGCGCTCAAGGATCTGCCCCAATGTCTGCTGGGCTAAAAAGCTTGTTGAAGAATATGAAGAGAGGGTGCGTTCAGCACCCTCTCTTTTTAATCCTTTAAACGGTAGAGAACCACTCCGGACGGTATTTTGGGGTAAAAATAGGTGCTTTTTCGCGGCATTTTGTCCATGGCATCTGAAATAGACTGAATGGTTTCAGGATGAACCGGTTTCAAAATAAAGGCCAGCTGGAATTCACCGGAATCAACACGGGAAATGGTAGAACTGCGGTCGTGATCGTAATCGATGCGCTCCTCGTCCATGGCATCCATACCCAATATTTTTTCCAGCACCACATGATCAACAACGCTGACATCCATCCCCCGATATGTTTTGGTATGTCCGCCAGGCATCAGGGCTTCTACCTGTGCGTGATTTATTTCTGTCAGACTGATTAATTCTTTACCGTTTAAGCCGTAAATGAAAAACCGGGAGCTGTCCTCAGCCAGTAACGGTTCCAGTTGTGCCCATACATTTGAATCAGTCAGGGAAAATCGCTCAATGTTAAAAAACTCCGCCAGACTGGAAGATAGGGCATTTATGGCCGTCGGGGCGATGCCCTTCACCAGTCGGTGAGTCGGCAGTATCAGCATGCCCGGGTCAGACATGTCGGTCAAGGACATCATTACAAATTTCAGGGCGGCATCCAGCGGCAGTTCCGGGCTTTTGACCTGACTTTCTTTACAGTAGGCCAGTGCGCTCTCATACCGGTGGTGGCCGTCAGCAATATACAGTGGTTTTGAAGCAAATCCTTTTTCAATCGCCGAAACAGTGACGGCATCATCAATGAGCCACAGTCGGTGGTATTCTCCGTTTTCGCCGTTAAACGCTGCTGTTGCCGGCCAGTCAATGATTTGAGCCAGTATCCCGGCAATATATCCTTCCGGATCGTGATAAAGGCCAAAAACCGGACTGGTGTTAGCCTCCAGAGTGCTGATCAGGCGGATGCGATCACGCTTAGGGCCGGCCAGCGTACGTTCGTGGGGGCGAACGATCATCCGGTCCCATTCCTCCAGCCTGATTCGGGCAAACAAACCGTATCTTTTGGATTTTTTGCCTTCATATTCAAATGTGTGCTCGTGTAAATAATAGGCAGGTTTATCGTCCTGCCGCAGTACCCCGCTTTCAATCCACTGTTCCAGAAAACTCAGCGCGCGGCTGTAACGGTTGCTTTGCTCATCATCACCGGGTTGAGCTTTAGAAAACTCTATTCTGACGAAATTATAAGGGTTGGATTGCAGTAATGCTTCCTCCTGCTTCGGGCTGATCACGTCGTAAGGCGGACAAATCAAAGCGCTGACATCCTGCTGCTGGGTGTCATAGCGCAATGCTTTAAAAGGTCGTACGTCGGCCATAAATATTCCTTTCTTGAATCAAAAAACGTTCAGAATCGCCAGTTTATAGGATACCGGCGGTTCTTTCAAATCAATTGAAGCGGTTCATGGCGGTTTCCGGGTTTTCGGCGACCAGCACTTCTATTGCGTCCACGGCCCGGTTCACGGCGTCTGTCACCGCCTCATGTTCGGTTTTGTCAAAGCCGGACAGCACATGATCCACTATTTCATTGCGGTCAATTTCAACCGTCGGTCGTCCGATACCGACCTTCAGCCTGATAAATTTATCCGTACCCAGAGCCGCAATGATTGATTTAATTCCGTTATGACCGCCGGCACTGCCATCGGCTCGCATTCTGATGCGACCAACCGGCAAATCAAGGTCATCATAGACGACGATAATATCCGAGGGTTTCAGTCGGTACCGGCGCAGCAACGACGAAACCGCGTCGCCGGAAAGGTTCATATAAGTCTGCGGTTTAGCTAAAGCAACTTTAATTGGTCCCAGATCGCCTTCACCGATCCGGGAGTGGCAACTGCGTTTGTTGAAATTTATCTTATGACGCCTGGCCAGTGTCCCCAGAACCACGAAACCGATATTATGCCGCGTTCCGGAATATTCCCAGCCGGGATTTCCCAAACCAATGATCAATTTCATTAAAACAGCCTCGGTTGTGGTTCAGTGACAGGTTTTTCAATCAGTATTATAAACTGGTCCTCAGTCAAAATCTCAATACCCATCTCCCTGGCTTTGGTCAGTTTGGATCCGGCCTCCTGGCCCGCTACCAGAAATCGCGTCTTTTTGGTTAGATCGGTTTTGTATGTGCCTCCGGCGGCGGTGATTCTATCCCAGGCCTGCTGCCGGGTCATACCTGCCAGCGTGCCGGTAATTACAAATTCAGTTCCGGCTAAAGGGTCAGTTCCGGTTGAATTGTCAGGGGTAACCGGGGGAGTCTCCAGCACCTGGATTAACCGGTTAACAGTTTCCCGGTTTTGAGGTTCGGTGAAGTAGGTAATTATGCTTTCGGCGATCTTGTCGCCGATACCAGGGATAATTTTTAATTGGGCCTGGTCGGCTTCAAACAGAGCTTTAAGCGTGCCAAAATTTTGGGCCAGAACCGTCGCGCTCTCCAATCCGACGTGACGAATACCCAGCGCAAAGATGACATTGGTCAGGGGTCGCTTGCGCGATTTGTTAATGGCATCAATGAGATTAACCGCGCTTTTGTTTTTCATCCGGTCGCGGGCAGCCAGTTGGGAAACCTCAAGACTGTAAATATCGGCAACGTTTTTAACTAGGCCTTCGGCCAAAAAAGCAACGGCCAATTGCTCTCCCATGCCCTTGATATCCATGCCTGATTTGGAGACGAAATGCTCCAATTTCTCGGCCAATTGAGCCGGGCAGGTGGCATTCGGGCAATAATACATCACCTCGCCGGGTGATTTTCTGATAAGCGAATTACAGACCGGACAATGGCTTAACCCGTCAGCGCCTTTTAGTTTAGTTTCAATACTGAACACACTGGCATTATGGGGTCGCTTTTCCAACACCGGCCCGACAACCTGGGGAATAACGTCCCCCGCCCTTTGAATGACCACAGTGTCGCCGATGCGGATATCCTTACGCTGGATGTCTTCTTCATTGTGCAGTGATGCTTGTCTGATAATCACGCCGCCGACGAATACCGGTTCCAGAATAGCATAAGGATTCAAAGTGCCTGTCCGGCCGACACTGATGCCGATATCTTTCAAAATGGTGGTTGCCTGGTGCGCCGGAAATTTAAAGGCTATTGCCCAGCGCGGTTCCCTGGCCGCCGAACCCAGGCGCTCCTGTTGTGCCAGATCGTTTATTTTAATGACCACACCGTCGGCTTCATAGGGCAGCGTGTGGCGCTTTTCCAGCCATTCGTCATAATACTGTTCAACTTCCTGAAGCGAACGGCAATGGCGGTTGTAAGGATTTAGCTTGAAACCCCAACTCTTAATCCGTTCCATGGTGTCCCAATGGCTCGCCGGTAATTGTGAGCCATCAGCCCAGCCTAAGGCATAAACATAGATATCCAGCGGTCTTTGAGCCGTGACCCTGGGATCCAACTGCCTCAGCGACCCGGCAGCCGCGTTTCGGGGATTGGCAAAAAGCGGTAAGCCGGCTTTATCCCGTTTCAGATTAAGCTGTTCAAAATTGGCTTTGGGCAAAAACACCTCACCGCGGACTTCAAAATGTTCGGGTGACTGATTTGCCACGGAGAGCGGCAGACTCCTGATTGTGCGCAAATTAGCGGTGATATTCTCACCTTCTACCCCGTCGCCACGGGTGGCGCCGGTAGAAAGCTGTCCATCTTCATAGGTTACGGCAACAGCCAGTCCGTCCATTTTGTGTTCGCATACAAAGGTGAACTCTTCCCCCGGCAACAATTTTTCTATCCTTTTTACCCAGGCCTGCAGTTCTGCTTTGCTAAAAGCATTAGCCAATGACAAAAGAGGTTTACGGTGGGTAATAACGCCAAAGGCTTTCAGCGGTTCGGCACCTACCCGCATGGTCGGGGAGTCAGGGATTACCAGTGAAGGATATTCTTGTTCCAGTTGTCGCAGTTCTCTTAACAGGGCATCATATGACTCATCAGATATTTCTGGCGTGTCCTTGACATAATACAAATAATTGTGGTGATTAAGCAATCGCCGGAGTTCCAGAACACGTTCTTGAGCCTGTAATATTTGAATCATTTCCGTACAATGTTATATCACAATCGGGTGGGCGTTTGGTAGCTTTGTTTTACGGTGAGTGATATCGGAAATTATAGTTGTCATAGTAAAATAGAAATAACCCGACAATATTTGAAGCATACGTTTGGCTGGTGTAAAATCAAACCATATATTAATTATAGGAGAAATCATGACTCAAAACCGATGTCGCGGTTGTAACGATCTTGGCCCGGAAGAAATGCTGAAGTTCCGGTTGGCCGAATCTGTTTTTATTGATACAGCTCTTAAGTGGGGGTATGAAGAAGTCAGGACTCCAATCCTGGAATATCTTAATCTGTTCACCTCGGCGGGTACTCTGACCCCCGGCATGTTGCGCCAGGTCTACTCTTTCCTGGATTGGGACGGCTGGAGCGGCGAAAGGGTGGTAATGCGCCCGGATGGCACCATCCCCCTGGCTCGTTATTTTGTTGACAACCTGGCCGACCGGGATGTGGTGCGGCTGTTCTATGTGGTTAATGTCTTCAGGTTTAAGGAAAATCCTGAAGAAAAACGGGAACGCTGGCAGTGCGGCGCTGAGCTGATCGGCGCTAATTCCGGTTTGGCAGATGCTGAATTAGTCCGGATGTCTGTTGAATCACTGGAACTACTGGGAATCGGAACCGTTATTAAGCTGTCGCATTCGGGCTTTATTCAGGCGGTGCTGGCTCAACTGGAACCGAATCCGGAAGCCCGGCACCAGCTTTTTGATGAAATATTAGACGGCAACGCAACTACTTTAAACAGCCTGAAAGCCCGCTGTCCGGAACTGACCGCCGGATTGGAAATGATGTTAAATGTCACCGGCAGTTCAGCTGACTACGTTGCTAACGTGAAAGCCCTTTTTGGCAAAACCAGCGAATTAGATGAAGCTTGCAGGTCTTTCCAGTCAACACTCAATATTCTTGATTCACTGGATATTGAGTATGTGATTGACCTAGCCGCCGGCCGGGGTTTTGAGTATTACACCGGACTTATCATGCATATTTTTACCAACGACATTTTGGTCGGCGGCGGGGGGCGTTACGACAATCTGGTTGGCCAAATGGGTGGTGACGCCCGGCCGGCTGCCGGTTTTGCCCTTTACATGGATGAGATCATGGATTTTATTGACTATGATGTCTACGCTTTGGATGAACCGGACCGCTTCCTGTTAACATTTGAGGCGGGAAATGAAGCCCAGGCGTTTGCCGTAGCTACTGACCTGCGTGATGCCGGCTATACCGCTGAAATAAAACTCGGTGACCCCGATACGATGATGTATGACTGGGTCCTGGGCATCAACGATGGCGGAACACTGCTGATGACCGACACCGAAACCGAGGAAGAATTTGAGTTTGAAACCGTTGAAGAACTCATTGAGATGCTCGGCGGGGAGGCTTCTGAAGAATGAAGATTGCCCTGCCAAAAGGAAGATTGCTGGCGGAAACCGCGTCCATGCTGGAGCGGGCAGATTGGCAGTTGAACGATTATCAGCCAAAAGCGCGTTTATATCGTCTGGAGAGCGGCAGGTTCCCGGACCTTTCGGCCAAAATGCTGCACGAAAAAGACATTCCCATTCAAGTTGCCATCGGCAACTATGATCTGGGTATTTGCGGTGCGGACTGGGTTGAAGAACTTGTCTCACGATACCGGCTCAGTTCGCTGGTGCAGGTAAAGATACTGGGGTACGGTGAGGGAGCCCTTTTTGTGGCGGTAGCCGGTGGCGGTGATGTTAAATGCCTCGCTGATTTAAGCCGGCAGACCGGCAAAATACGTCTGGCGTCCGAGTACCCCAATATTGCTGAAAAATTCGCCTTAGATCTGAGATTGAAGAATTTTGCCGTTTATCCGTTGTGGGGCAGCGCGGAAGCTTATCCGCCGGAAACTGCCGAAGTTATCATTCTCCCCCGGAAACGTGCCGAAGAACTGACGGCCCGAGGTTTGAATGTGTTGGGGAAGGTGATGGACTTCCGTGCCGTGCTGGTGGCTAACCGCGAAAGTCTGGCCACCATGGATTTATCAGAGGTCATCACTTCTATTTTGGAAAATTTGCCGCCGCTCACTGCGTCAGATGATGCTGCAATCAAAATAGCTGACTCAGCCGTTGAAACCTATCACCAATATTCAGAGGATATTGTCAGACTGGCCTTACCGGACGGGCATCAACAACCGCATGTTCGCAAAATTTTGGATGCCGCTGGAATTACCATTGAGGACTATCCCTCAGACCGGGGTTTCCGAAGGCCTCAGACCGACTTGGAGGGTTTTTCCATCAAAACTATCCGGCCTCAGGATATGACCATTCAAGTGGCCAACGGGAACTTTGATCTGGCCATTACCGGCTGGGACTGGCTGAATGATCACCTGACCCAGTTTCCCGGCAGTCCGGTCAAACGTCTGTTGGATTTGAAATACGGCTGGGTCAGAATCGTAGCCGTTGTGGCGAATGAATTACCGGTGACTAATCCAGATGAGCTAAAAGAATATTTCCGGGGTAAGAACCTCAGAGTTGCCACGGAGTACGTGAATATAGCTGACGATTACGCCCGTAACAATCATTTTGGTCGTTATCGCATTGCCCCCACCTGGGGTTCAACCGAAGTATTTTTACCTGAAGATGCCGATTTACTGATTGAAAACACTGAAACCGGCGGGACTATCGCGCGTCATAACTTGAGGATTATTGACACCTTGTTTGAGTCAACAGCGTGCGTTATCGGCAATACCACCGCAGCGGAAAACCCGGTGAAACGCCGCCGTATGGAGGCTTTGGTGAGCCGGCTCGCCCGTGCCCTGGAGCAGGGCTAAATGCGGGTTGTCTCCGGTATTGATGCCGCCGGCAAACTATTGAACCGGCGGACCGGCTTTCAAGCGACCGACCCAGCTGTTGAACAGTCGGTAAGGGCTATCATTGAGCAGGTCAGAGCCGGCGGCGATAAAATCTTAAAAGAACTCACCGCTAAGTATGATGGTGCCCGCCTGGACCGGATTGAAGTAACTGCTGAAGAAATCCAAAAAGCCAGGAACGCTATTGATCCCGGTCTGCTGGATGCCCTGGAAACGGCTGCCGGACAGATAACTTCCTATCATTCTGAACAGTTTACTGCGATAAAATCGGCGGTGGATGCCATGGGCAGCAGGCAATTGTTACGACCTTTGGATCGGGTAGGCGTATATGCCCCCGGCGGCAAGGCTTTTTACCCTTCAACCGTCTTGATGACTGCTATTCCTGCCAGAGAAGCCGGGGTTAAAGAGGTGATTCTGGCCACTCCCCCCGGAAGCGACGGAAGGATTCCGTTACCCACGCTGGCCGCGGCGGCGATTGCCGGGGTTGACCGTGTTTTCGCCGTCGGCGGTGCTCAGGCTGTCGCTGCTTTAGCCTATGGCACCGAGACGATCCCGCAGGTTGATAAAATCTGCGGTCCGGGAAACGTGTATGTCATGACGGCTAAAAAGATGGTTTTCGGTCATGTCGCCATTGACGGTCTGCAAGGTCCGAGTGAAGTATTGATTATCGCTGACGAAACCACGGATCCGGTTGATTGTGCCGCCGATATCCTGGCTCAGGCGGAACATGACCCGCTGGCACAATCAGTACTGGTGACAACTTCCCATAAATTGGCCGGCAATGTTCTCGGTGAGCTGAAATTAAGGATGCGGGAAAACCCCCGGCATATGATCATTGAACAGTCACTGGAGCAGCGGGGTATTATTGCCGTCGTTGCCTCTCTTGAAGAAGCGGTTGAACTGGCTAATCTGTACGCACCAGAACATCTTTGCTTTCTGGCGGCCTCGGCCGGCGATTATTTGGCCTCTCTGCGTCATGCCGGTTGTATATTTATCGGGGAAAAAGCTACCGTGGCTGTCGGGGACTATGTTGCCGGGCCCAGCCACGCTTTACCGACCTCTGGTACCGCCCGTTTCAGTTCTCCGCTCAATATCTGGGACTTTGTCAAGATCACTGATGTGGTCAACGTAGATGCCGATATGATTTTTAAATACGGCCCGGCCGCAGTGACCATTGCCCGCGCAGAAGGGCTGGAGAACCATGCCCGGGCGATTGAGGCGCGTTACCGAGGTGTTTCCAATGGGTAGTCTGCAAAAATTCATGCGCCCGGAACTGGGGAAATTTGCCGGGTACGCCGCCTGTAAATCGCCAGAAGTCCTGACCGAAGAAGTCCGGCGTTTAGGCGTGGTGAAACTGGATGCCAACGAAAACGTCTACGGGCCTTCACCTGCTGTAACCAGGGCTTTGGGGCAATTGAACGACGTGCATATTTATCCTGACTCTTGCCAGACTGAGCTGCGCAAGGCGCTCGCTCAATATGCGGGAGTTCCTTCTGAGAATATTGTGGCCGGTTCCGGCTCAGACCAGTTGATTGATTTGCTGGTTCGGATGTTTGTCAGCCCTGATGATGAAGTGATCACCTTCACGCCTACTTTCGCTATGTATAAGTTTTTTACGGATCTGGCCGGCGGCAAATTCATAGCAGTACCCCGTGACAATGATTATCAAGTGGTGCTTGATCGTTTGCCGGAAGTCGTGTCAGACAGGACCAAACTGATATTTATTGCCATGCCCAATAATCCCACCGGCACTCAGGTGCCGCTGGAGACAGTATATACACTGCTGCAAACCGGTTTGCCGGTCGTCGTAGATGAAGCATACTATGAATTTACCGGACAGACACTGGCAGATAAACTTGACCAATACCCCAACCTGATCATATTGCGTACGTTCAGTAAATGGGCCGGCCTGGCCGGGCTCCGGATAGGGTACGGGCTATTTCCGGACGAAGTCGCCCGAAAACTTGACGCTATCAAAGACCCGTATTGCGTGAACGCCGCGGCCGTTACCGCGGCAAGAGCCTCACTTAATGACCTTGACTACCTGATGGATAAAGTGAAGCTTATTATCCAGGAGCGGGAAAGACTATTTCAGGCATTACAGGGAGTCTATTATCTTAAGCCGTTTCCTTCAGCCGCCAACTTTATTTTATGCCGGGTTGAAGGTAAAAATGGTGCGGAAATTCAAAGCCGGCTGGAGCAGCGGGGCATACTGGTGCGGTATTTTAATTCACCGAATATGGAAAACAGCCTGAGGTTCTCCATCGGCAAACCTCACGATACCGACAGGCTGTTAACGGAACTGCTTAAAATTGGGGAGGCTTAACATGACGGAACGTATTGCAACGATAAAAAGAGATACCCGGGAAACCACCATCAGTGTCAGTATTAATCTTGACGGCCATGGCGTTGATGAAATGCGTACCGGTATCCGCCTATTTGACCACATGCTGGCTCAGATAGCCCGACACGGAATAATGGATATCAGCGTTTCGGCCACCGGGGATGATGTGCATCATCTGGTGGAAGATATCGGCATTTCTTTGGGCCAGGCTTTCAATCAGGCTCTGGGTAACAAAAAGGGTCTGGTTAGAATCGCCGATGCCACCGTTCCCATGGACGAATCACTGGCAACAGTGGTTGTTGATTTGGGCGGCCGGGGCTATTCGGTACTAAACATGGATTTTGAAAACAACGACATGTCGGACTTCCCGGCCGACTTGTTACGGCACTTTCTGGAAAGTTTTGCAGCGGAAGGCCGGCTGAATCTGCATGCCGGTGTGGCTTACGGCACCAATGACCACCACAAGGCCGAAGCGGTCTTTAAAGCCCTGGGGCGAGCCCTGGATAAAGCCACCAGAATTGACCCGCGTATCGCCGACAAATTGCCGAGTACCAAGGAGTTTGTTGAAGGTTAATTCGGCCTAGTCCAGCGTCGTTCCTGTCAACACTTCAAAGGCATGGACGTATCTCCGCCGGGTATTTTCAATTATCTCATCCGGCAAAGTCGGACCGGGAGGCTCTTTATTCCAACCGGACGCCTCCAACCAGTCGCGTACCGGCTGCTTATCATACGAATCCTGAGCTTCACCCACCTTATAAAGCTTTTCGTCCCAGAAGCGGGAGGAATCCGGCGATAAGGCTTCATCAATTAAGATCAGATTGTTGCCGTCAAGCCCAAACTCAAACTTGGTATCGGCGATAATGATATCGTGATTGCGGGCATATTCCCGGGCGTAAGCATAAAGAGCGGTGCTGATCGCCTTTAATTTAATAGCCATGGCGGCACCAACAGTCTCTTCTACCTCTTGGTAGGTCATCGGCAGGTCGTGGGCATCGTCACCCTTGGTGGTGGGTGTAAAAATAATCTCCGGCAGCATCTGGCTCTGTTTCAAACCCGCCGGCAGCGCCACGCCGCAAACTGACTGAGTCTTTTTGTATTCAGACCAGCCGGAGCCCGCCAAATAGCCCCGCACTACGCATTCCACCGGCAACCGTTTTACTTTCTTGACGATCATGGAACGGCCTTCAAGATATTCCGGATACTCAAAACGCTGTTCTTCTGGGATAAACTCATCCAATTGTCTGACATCCTTAATCACCGCCACAACATGGTTGGGGATAATACTGCGGGTTTTATCAAACCAGAAAGCCGAAATCAGGTTAAGCACTTTGCCTTTGTCTGGGATGCCCACCGGCAGCACCACGTCAAAAGCCGAAATACGGTCAGAAACAACAATAAGCAGGTATTCGCCCAGATCATAGGTATCGCGCACCTTCCCCAAGATAAATCGTTTCAGGGGCAAATCAGTCGCAAGCACTACACTGTTATCAGTCATCAGTACCCTCCGATAATAAAATTGGGTTACTAGTCGGCGGATGTTACAGAGCCGCGGGCGACAGGTTTTCAGGTCCGGACTCGGGCCGCACTTTCCATTGCGCCGCCGTCAAACCAAGGCGCTTGAAAATATCATCCACGTGCCGGGTGTAATATTTGTAGTCAAACAGCTCATCAATTTCAGCCTGCGACAACTTCGCCGTCACTTCGGCATCGGCCTTCAACAGATCAATAAAATTATTGTCTTCATTGCCCCAGGTGGCCATGGCGTTTCGTTGAACCATCTTATAAGCAGTTTGCCGGGTAAGCCCTTTTTCAATAAGCGCCAACAGAACGCGCTGCGAAAACAGCAGACCTCGGGTCAGATCCATATTGCGGCGCATCCGCTGCGGGAAAACCGTCATTCCCTTAATGACATTAGTGAAAATATTCAGCCCATAATCCAATACCAGGCAGGCATCCGGCAAAATCACGCGCTCAGTTGATGAGTGAGAAATATCCCGTTCATGCCACAATGCAATGTTTTCCAAGGAAGTCACAGCGTAGCCGCGTACCAAACGCGCAATTCCGGTAACCCGCTCGCACAGTTCCGGATTGCGTTTATGCGGCATGGCGGAACTGCCGGTTTGACCGGCACCGAAGGGCTCTTCAGTTTCCCGGAATTCGGTTTTTTGAAGTGCCCGGATTTCTACGGCGAATTTTTCCAGTGAACCGGCGATAATAGCCAGCGTCGTCATAAATTGGGCATGCCGGTCGCGTTGGATTACCTGATTGGAGATAGGCGCCGGCGATAATCCCAGCTTGGCGCAGGCAAATTCCTCTACTTCAGGCGGTACCGTGGCGTAGGTGCCGACCGCGCCGCTCATTTTACCAACCGCGATAATTTTAGCCGCATCAGCCAGCCGCTGGCGGTTGCGCTGCATCTCCTCCATCCACAAAGCCAGTTTCAAGCCAAAAGTGATGGGTTCGGCGTGAACGCCGTGAGTTCGGCCGGCCATGACCGTATATTTGTGTTCAATGGCTCGGTTGCCAAGCACGGTGACCAGCTGTTTCAAATCATCGGCCAGAATTTTAGACGCCTCCACCAGTTGCAGACTGGTAGCCGTATCCATGACATCAGAAGAGGTCAGGCCGAGGTGAATAAAGCGTGATTCTTCGCCAACACTTTCCGCTACTGATCCGAGAAAGGCGGTCATATCATGGTGTGTCTCAACTAGTAATTCTTCCATGCGTTTGAAATTAAGACGGGCCATCTTGACCTTTGGCAGGGCTTCACGAGGCACTACACCCTGTTTAACCCAGCCTTCAACTACGGCTAATTCAATATCCAGCCACTTATCAAATTTGTTTTCATCGCTCCAGACTTTTTTCATCGCCGGGCGGCTATAACGTTCTATCATCGTTAATTTCCTTTTAGTTCGTTGCGGTAATTATCGTAGGCCTGGGCAATTTCAGGGTATTTCAATCCCAGTATCTGCGCTGCCAGATAGCCGGCATTTTTGGCCCCGGCCACCCCTATAGCCACCGTGGCTACCGGAATACCGGCGGGCATCTGCACGATGGCATAAAGAGAATCAACACCATTCAATTCCGATGAAGGGATAGGAACCCCGATCACCGGCAGGGTCGTCCAGGAGGCAATAACGCCGGGTAAATGAGCGGCCGCACCGGCGCCGGCAATGACCAGTTCAAATCCCTTTTCCCTGGCTGAAGCACAGAAATCCTGAACCTTTTCCGGAGTCCGGTGGGCTGACATAATCAGAACTTCATGGGCAATGCCCATCTTATTCAACACCTCAGATGTGTTGTTCATAATCTCCATATCAGATTTAGAACCCATAATAATTGCTGCTTTTGTCATAAATACCTGCCTGTATTAATTAAACTTTCCTGAAGAGGACGGGGTTTACGCCGGTCAGGAGCCGGGGAACAGAGCGATATCGCTGCGGTATTGTGCGCCTTCAAAGGTTATCCGGCCGATGTTCCGATAGGCTATTTCTCTGGCTGCTGCAATTGACTCACCGCAGCCGGTAATATTCAGCACTCGCCCGCCGTTTGTCACTACTTTGCCGTCGTTGCCCAGCCTGGTGCCGGCGTGGAAGACCGTAACCTGTTCGTCAACGTCGCCAAGACCGTTGATAACCAACCCTTTTTTATACGTTTCCGGGTAGCCGCCGGCGGCCATCACCACGGTCACGCAGGACGTATTATCCCATTCAACCTTTACCTTTTCCAATGTTCCGTTAATGATGTTAAGCATGATATCCACCAGATCTGTCCGCAACTGCGGCAATATTATCTGGGTTTCCGGGTCACCGAAACGGGCATTAAACTCCAGGACTTTGGGACCGCTTTCGGTCAGCATCAAACCCGCATAGATAACACCCCGGTAATTGATCCCTTCTGAAGCCAACGCCCGGATAACCGGTTCCATAACCGTTGATTCAATCCGGGCTTTCAGCCGCGGCGTCAAAAAGGTCGGGGGAGAATAGGCACCCATGCCGCCGGTGTTGGGGCCAAGATTGCCGTCAAAAGCTCTTTTATAGTCGCACGCAGGCGGCATAACAGCCAGAGTTTTACCGTCGGTAAAAGCCAGAAAACTCATTTCCTGACCGACCAGGCATTCCTCAATAACCACGGTGGAACCCGCCTGCCCGAAAGCCCGGCTTTCCATAATATTCGCTAAAGCGGCTTCAGCTTCGGCTATGGTGCTGCACACACTGACACCCTTGCCGGCGGCCAGACCGTCAGCCTTTACTACCAGCGGTGCAGTCTGCTCCAGTAAATATGCTCTGGCTTCAGCGTAATTTGAAAAGGACTTGCCTTTGGCGCAGGGGATGGCGTATTTTTCCATCAGCGAGCGGGCAAAAGTCTTGCTGGATTCCAATTGTGCCGCGGCTTTGACCGGTCCGAAAGCCGGTATGCGCCGGGATTGAAAGTCGTCAATCAAACCGGCGGCCAAAGGAGCCTCCGGCCCGACAATAACCAGGTCTATTCCCATTGATTCAACGGCTGCCAGTAAGCGGGGAAAATCAGTCGGTTCAATATCCAGATTGCGGGCGATAGCCGCAGTGCCGCCGTTACCGGGGGCTACAAAGATAGATTCAACCTGTGGGCTTTGCCTAAGTTTCCAAACGATAGCATGCTCACGTCCGCCACCGCCGATAACCAGTATCTTCAGCGTTCTGTCCTGCCTTAAATATTAATTAAGCCTGGGTCGCTAATTATCGTCGTTTGGTTCGCGGGCTCAAATTTCTTGGCTGCCAACGATCCTGTTCTATTGACTGATTGACCCGATCCAGCAACTGCTGCATATCGGCTTCGGTAAATCCCAGCAGTTTCAACAGTTTCTGTTCTTCGGCGTCCGCCGCGGCCTGAGAAGCCTCGCTTTTGGTCTGTAACTCTTTAACCGTGGTCGTATCCGGCACCTTGCCGTCCAGTTTATCTTCCATAGCCTCGGCCTGAGCCACCGTCCACGCCAGGTAATCTACATAGGATGCGTGCCAGGCAAAAAACAGCGATGTCGCCTGATCAGGCACTGAACTTATGGCATCTTTGCGGCGGAGCAGTTCGGCCGCTGACAGCGCCAGTCGGTTGGCAGCATTTAGCAAGCCTTCCAGCGCCTCAGTATCCTTGGAGTTTTTCGGGTTATAGGAGTCCAGCGCGGCGGTATAAATGCCGGCTTCCTTTTCCTGAAAGGCTTTGAGTTTCCACTCTTCTCCCAGGTAGTCCAGATAATTCAGCAGTTCATCACCCTGAATCTTACGTTTACCAAAAAGCCCCATAATCTTTTCTCCTGAAACCGGGATTATTCCCATTCAATGGTGCCCGGGGGCTTGGAGGTAATATCGTAAACAACCCGGTTAACACCCGGCACTTCATTGACAATGCGGTTAGATATACGGGCCAGCAGGTCATAGGGCAGCCGGGCCCAATCGGCGGTCATGGCGTCGTCACTGGTAACCGCGCGGATGGCCACCATATGGCCGTAAGTCCTGAAATCACCCATAACGCCGACGCTTCTGACATCTGTGATAATCGCAAAACTTTGCCATACCTGGCGATAAAGCCCTGCCTTTTTAATTTCGTGCATCACAATCCAGTCGGCGGCGCGCAGCATTTCCAGTTTTTCCCGGTTCACTTCGCCAATCGCCCGTATTGCCAGACCGGGGCCGGGGAACGGCTGGCGCCAGACCATCTCTTCCGGCAAACCAAGCTCTATACCGACCTGCCTGACCTCGTCCTTAAACAGGTAACGCACCGGTTCAAGCAGTTTCAGGGCCATGTTTTCCGGCAAACCGCCCACATTGTGATGGCTCTTAATCTTGGCCGATGCCGTACCGACGGAAGAAGTGCTTTCAATCACATCGGGGTACAACGTTCCCTGAGCCAGGAAATCCACCTGGCCGAGTTTCAATGCTTCTTCTTCAAAAACGGCGATAAACTCCGCTCCAATGGCCTTCCGCTTCAGTTCCGGGTCAGTTACTCCGGCTAATCGCTTCAAAAAACGGTCAGTGGCCTCAACATAAACTATGTTCATGCCCAGATTCTGGCGGAAGACTTTTAAGGTGCGGTCGGCTTCCTCGCGCCGGAGCAGCCCGTTATTAACAAAAATACAGGTAAGTTGGTCGCCGATAGCCCGATGAATCAGGCTGGCCACAATGGACGAATCCACGCCGCCGGATAGCGCAGCGATAACTTTGCCGCCGCCCACCTGTTCCTTGATTTTAGCAATACTCTCGGAAATAAAATGCCCCGGCGTCCAACTGGGCTGGCAACCGCAGATGTTGAATACGAAATTCTGGAGCAAAGTCTTGCCGTAGGGTGTATGGGCCACTTCAGGATGAAACTGCAGGCCGTATATGTTCTTGCCGTTGCCCATTACTGCGTAGGGAGAATTTTCGGTATAAGCCAGTGACTTAAAATCAGGCGGAAGTTTTTCCACCCGATCGCCGTGGCTCATCCAGGCGGCGGAGGCATCGGGCAGGTCCTTGAAGAACGGGTCATCAAATTCACTCAGATGCAGCACGGCATGGCCGTATTCACGGGCCTGGCCTTCGGCGACGATGCCGCCGAGTTGCTGAGTGATTAACTGCATCCCGTAACAGACGCCCAGTACCGGCATTTTACTCTCATAGATATAAGCCGGCGCCATGGGGGCTCCCGGGGCGTACACACTGGCCGGGCCGCCGGAAAGAATGAACCCCTTGGGATTCAGATGGGCAATTTTCTCCCATGGCGTGTTATGAGGAACCAATTCACAATAAACGTTTAATTCGCGAATCCGCCGCGCGATGAGCAGACTGTACTGGGAGCCGAAGTCAAAAATGACAATGGATTCCCTGGAGGCACCGGACACGGCGCCACCGGCCTCGGTGGTATCAGCCTGCTTGGCGATTTCCAGATAAGTGGATACCTCAATGTCGCCCGACGTGGTAACGCGATGGGATTCCTTAGGGCTAAGCTCTTCATTTTTTGTCATGTTAATAGTATAAAAGATTATCATTCTGATATACTAGCGTCAAGATATATACTTTAGGTAGACATAAAGTATGACAGCGGAATTTTCCAACAACTCCACCCCCGGTGCTTTGGCGCGGGCAGTGGCAATTATTAAGGGCGGCGGGGTAGTGGCTTTTCCGACCGATACGGTTTATTGCCTGGCGGCCTCCATCAAATTTCCGGCAGCCGTCAGCCGTATTTTTGATATCAAAGGTCGCGAAACCACCAAGGCGTTGCCTGTGCTCGTTGCCGATACCATTCAGATGAGACAGGTAGCTGAGATGACGCCGCTGGCTGACCGCCTGGTCAGGAGATTCATGCCCGGCGGGCTGACGGTAATATTAAAGAAAACTTCGGAAGTGCCTGATATTGTCACCGGCGACCGGGACACCGTGGCTGTACGTATTCCGGGTCATACGTTGCCTTTGTACTTGATTAAAGCCTGCGGCGCCCCGCTGACCGGCACCAGCGCCAACTTGAGCGGGCACGGCAGCGTCTGCACCGCCGGTGAGGTATCGGCCCAAATCGGTCATCTGGTGGATTTTGTCCTTGACGGCGGTTCCTGTCCGGGGGGCAAAGAATCCACCATTATTGACCTGACTTCAGATCCTCCGGCCATCGTCCGGGAAGGCGCAGTTGAACGGGAAGAATTGGAAAATTTCTACAAGTAGGATTTTATGAAAATTGCTATCGGTAATGACCACCGCGGATATGGGTTAAAAGTTAAAATCACGGCTTTACTGAGCGCACAGGGCCACGAAGTTTACGACTTCGGCACCGACAGTGCGGAATCTGCTGATTATCCCGATTTCGGCCACCTGGTCGCCTCAAAGGTGGTCAACGATGACGCCGACCGGGGGGTTCTCATTTGCGGCACCGGCATCGGCATGAGCATGACGGCCAACAAATACCCCGGCGCCAGAGCGGCCCTCTGCTACCAGACGGAATACGCTGAGCTGACCCGGCGTCATAACGACGCCAATATTCTGTGCCTGGGCGAGCTTAACGGTGACGACCTTAATTTGGAAGTGCTCACCGTATTCATAAACACCGAATTTGAAGGCGGGCGTCATCAGCGGCGCATTGATAAGATTTCCGCCTGCCGTTAACCGGATTTTAATCGTATTTCCTTGATAAATTATCGTGCCTGTGATAAGGTTAGATGTACTATTTTTACCCGTCCCCCTCAGGACGGTTTTTAGTTAGGCGGCCCGTATGAACAGTGATTCCATAAAAACCGGTGTTGAACGCGCACCCCATCGCGCCTTGCTGCGGTCGCTCGGTGTAGCTCCGGCGGATTTCAAAAAGCCTTTTATCGGCATTGTCAACAGTTTCACTGAAATAGTGCCGGGGCATCAGCATCTTCGGGATATAGCTGATGCGGTCAAAAAGGGCGTCACCCAGGCCGGCGGCGTCCCGTTTGAGTTCAACACCATTGCAGTCTGCGATGGTCTGGCCATGAATCATGACGGCATGAAGTACAGCCTCGCTTCCCGGGAACTGATTACCGATACGGTAGAGGTTATGGCCCGGGCACATGCCTTTGACGGTCTGGTGTTTATTCCTAATTGTGATAAAGTCATTCCCGGCATGCTGATGGCCGCGGTCAGGTTGAATATTCCGGCCGTATTTGTCAGCGGCGGGCCGATGCTGGCCGGGCGTCTCCATAAAGACGGCCAGGTTAAGGCGGTTGATCTGAGCTCAGTTTTTGAAGCCGTAGGCGGCTTCGTCAAGGGCACCGTATCGGCTGAAGAATTGGAATCAGTTGAGGCCGCGGCCTGTCCCGGTTGCGGTTCCTGCTCCGGGCTGTTTACGGCCAACACCATGAATTGCCTGACCGAGGTTTTGGGTATCGGCCTGCCGGGTAACGGCACCATCCCGGCCGTTGACAGCCGCCGCCGCGCCCTGGCCCAGCAAGCCGGAGAGACTATTTTACGATTGATCGCCGAGGACCTCCGGCCGCGGGAGATTATTACCAAAAAAGCCATTGATAATGCCTTTGTGGTTGATGTGGCGCTGGGCGGCAGCAGCAATTCAGTGCTGCACCTGACCGCCATTGCTCATGAAGCCGGTATTGAATACCCTTTAAGCCGGATTAACGAAATAAGCGACAAAACACCGTGCCTGTGCCGTATCCGGCCGGCCGGTGATGACCACATTGAAGACCTTGATGCGGCTGGCGGCATTCCGGCCGTAATGCGGGAACTGCACGGCTTCCTGCACCTGGATACCCGGAGTGTCTTTGGCGGCATTCTCGGGGATGTTTTAAAAGAAGCCATTCCGGCTGACGGACAGGTAATCCGCTCGCTGAAAAACCCGGTAGCCGCCACCGGCGGTATTGCTATATTGTTCGGTAATTTAGCCCCGGAAGGGGCCGTGGTTAAGCGTTCGGCCGTCGCCGCGGAGATGATGGTGCATACCGGTCCGGCCTGCATATTTGAGTCGGAAGAAGCCGCTACCGATGGTATTAAATCGGGTAAAGTGAAGTCCGGTGATATCGTGATTATCCGCTATGAAGGGCCGCGGGGCGGTCCCGGCATGCGTGAAATGCTGACTCCAACTTCAATGCTGTCCGGCATGGGTTTGGATAAAGAGGTTGCACTGATAACCGATGGCCGTTTCTCCGGCGCCACTCGCGGTGCGGCTATCGGCCATGCCGCTCCGGAAGCCGCGTTGGGCGGACCTTTAGCCGCGCTGCAGGAAGGGGACATTGTAGACATAAACATTCCCTTGCACCAGCTTAATGTCCGGCTGAGCGATGAGGAAATCAAATTGAGATTATCACGCCTCCCGGTATTTCAGGCCAGGGTTAACTCCGGCTATTTGAAACGCTACGCCTCAAGGGTCAGTTCCGCCAGCCGCGGGGCGGTTTTTACCGATTAGGAGCACAAGATGAAGCAAACCGGTTCAGAGATTTTATGCGAAAGCCTGTTGAAAGAGGGCGTTGAAGTCATCTTCGGCTACCCCGGCGGGCAGGTATTGCCTTTATATCACACGCTGACTGATTATCCGAAACTGCGGCATATTCTGGTTCGCCATGAACAGGGTGCGGTCCACGCCGCTGATGCCTATGCCCGGGTTACCGGCAAGGTCGGCGTTTGTCTGGCAACTTCCGGCCCCGGGGCCACCAATCTGGTGACCGGTTTGGCCAATGCTTACATTGATTCTATTCCAATGGTGGCCATCACCGGCCAGGTACCCATGGCGATGATCGGCCGGGACGCCTTCCAGGAAGCAGACATTACCGGCATCACGTTACCGATAACCAAACATAATTATCTGGTCACCGATGTCAATGACCTGGCGCGGACCATTAAAGAGGCTTTTTACATCGCCGGTACCGGTCGTCCCGGCCCGGTGTTGATAGATCTGCCGCGCGACATCCAGCAGGCGGCCGCTGAATTTCATTATCCCTCCAAAGTCCATCTGCCGGGTTACAAACCCACCAGAGCCGGTAATCAGCTTCAGGTAAAAAAGGCCGTCAAGCTGATTGGCGAGGCCTCAAAACCGGTGATTATCGCCGGCCACGGCGTCCGTATCTCCGGCGCTTACAAGGAATTGCGGCAACTGGCTGAAACCACCAATATTCCGGTAATCACCACGCTTTTGGGTATTTCCAGCTTTCCGGAAACCCATGAACTTTCGCTGGGGATGTTGGGCATGCACGGCCTGGCTTGTGCCAATATGGCGGTGACTGACTCTGACCTGATTATTGCCATCGGCATGCGGTTTGATGACCGGGCCACCGGCAAGATCAGTGCCTTTGCCCCGTCAGCAAAAGTGGTGCATATTGATATTGACCCCGCCGAAGTCGGCAAGAACGTTAAAGTGGACGTCCCCATCGTCGGTGACGTCAGGACCGTTCTCCTTGAACTGAATAAAGAGATTGCCCCCGGCGACCATTCAGATTGGTTGAGCAGGATAAACGGTTGGAAAAAAGAATACCCGTCAGGCGTGGAAATCCGGGAATCCGACACTATCCTGCCGCAGTACGTTATCCGCAAAATCTGGGAAAAGACCCAGGGCCAAGCTACCATAGTCACCGGAGTCGGGCAGCATCAGATGTTTGCCGCCCTGCATTATTACTACGATAAACCAAACAGCTTTATTACTTCCGGAGGCTTGGGCACCATGGGCTTTGAGTTGCCGGCCGCCTTCGGCGCACAGGTTGGATTGCCGGGTGAACCGGTGTGGTGCATCGCCGGTGACGGCAGCATCCAGATGACTATTCAGGAACTTGGCACTATTCGTCAGGAAAACGCCCCGGTCAAGATCGCCATTCTGAACAACGGCTTTTTAGGCATGGTGCGTCAGTGGCAGGAACTTTTTTACGACCACAACTATTCAGCTACGCCGCTGTGGTGCCCTGATTTTATTAAAATATCTGATGGTTACAGCATTCCGGCCAGAAACGTCACCTGTAAAGCCGAAGTGGAAGCAGCCATTGAACAGGCGGCCGCGACCGACGGGCCGTTCATTTTGAATTTTATCATTGAGCCGGAGGAAAATGTGTATCCGATGGTGCCGCCCGGTGCCGGCATAAACAATATTCTTCATGAGCCCAAAAAGGAGGCTTGCTGATGGCTGCCGCCAAACATACTATTGTCGCTCTGGTTGCTGACCGTCCCGGTGTCCTGAACCGCATGGCCAGTCTGTTCCGCCGCCGCGGTTTTAACATAGACTCTATCGCTGTCGGCCACTCAGAAACCCCGCATCTGTCCCGCATGACCATCGTGGCTGAAGGAACCACCACCCAGGTAGAACAGATTCGCAAACAGGTAGAAAAAATAATTGATGTCATCCGCGTTCAGGATATTACGTCTCAGGACATCGTAACCCGCGAACTGGCTTTAATTAAAGTCAAGGCCACTGCGGAAAATCGTTCGGAAATCATGCAGATAGTGGATATCTTCCGGGCCAAAATTGTTGATGTTTCCGCCGGTTCCGTCATGGTTGAAGCCACCGGAGATGAGGAAAAAGTAGATTCCCTGTATAATCTACTCAAGCCCTTTGGCATCATGGAAATGACCCGCACCGGGCGTATTGCCATGCCTCGCGGCGACCAGGTGAATCGTCGCACCGACGTTGAATCAGAAAAATAATAGGAGAAAAAATGGCTACCATTTATTACGAAAAAGATTGCAACCCCGAGCTGCTCAAGGATAAGGTAATTGGTATTATCGGCTACGGCAGTCAGGGACACGCCCACGCACAGAATTTGCGGGACAGTGGTTTCAACGTCATTATCGGCGGACGGCCCAAATCCCCCACCTGCACTCAGGCCGGGGAAGACGGCTTTCAGGTCTTCTCCAACGCTGAAACCGCTAAAAAATCTGATATTCTCATGATTCTGGCCCCGGATCAGGTTCAGGCCAAAATCTACCGGGAAGACGTTGAACCTAATTTGAAGCCCGGCATGACTTTGATGTTTGCCCACGGCTTTAACATTCATTTTGACCAGATACTGCCGCCGGATAATATAGACGTCGCCATGATCGCTCCCAAGGGACCCGGTCACATGGTTCGTCAGGTTTATACTGAAGGTGCCGGCGTGCCGGCGCTCATCGCCGTGTTTCAGAATGCCAGCGGTAAAGCCCATGACACCGCGCTGGCCTATGCCTCCGGTATCGGCGCGGCCCGGGCCGGTGTTTTAGAAACCACTTTCGCGGAAGAAACCGAAACCGACCTTTTCGGTGAACAGGCAGTTCTTTGCGGTGGGACCGCTGCCCTGGTGAAAGCCGGATTTGAAACACTGGTTGAAGCCGGGTATCAGCCGGAAGTCGCCTATTTTGAGTGTCTGCATGAACTTAAGCTGATTGTTGACCTGATGTACCGCGGCGGCTTGCGCTATATGCGTTATTCGGTCAGCGACACCGCAGAGTACGGCGACTACGTTACCGGTCCGCGCATCATCACCGATGAAACCAAAGATGAAATGTGGCGGGTACTGACCGAGATTCAGGACGGCACTTTCGCCCGCGAATGGATACTGGAAAATCAGGCCGGCAAGCCTCACTTCAACGCCACCAGGCGTATTGAGGCCACCCATCCCATTGAAATCGTCGGCGAGCAGCTGCGCGGTATGATGAGCTGGCTGAACAAACCTAAAAAATAAGCGGCATTGAAAGTCTGAAACGCATGAAATATTTATCCCGGAATCTTCTCATCCTTATTTACCCCTCTTCCTGGCAGGAGGAGGGGTAGCCGTTATCTGAAAATAACGATTTTAGGAGGATTCCGGATAAATGGACAAGTTAAAGATTTTTGATACTACGCTGCGGGACGGCGAACAGGCAGCCGGCGCAGCCCTGAACATTCAGGAAAAACTGGAGATCGCCCGGGCGCTTGACCTGCTCGGTGTTGACGTCATTGAAGCCGGCTTCCCGGTTACTTCGCCCGGCGATTTTGAAGCCGTCAAGCGCGTTGCCGGTGAAATCAAGAATTGCACCGTCTGCGGTTTGGCGCGGGCTAATGCCAAAGACATAGACCGGGCTTATGAGGCCTTGAAGGACGCGGTCGCTCCCCGTATCCATGTATTTATCTCGGCTTCCGAGGTTCACATGGTGCACCAGCTGAAGAAAAACCGCGGTGAAGTCCTGCAGCTGGCCAGAGATATGGTCGCCCGGGCCAAAGGCTATCTGTCCGATATTGAATTTTCCCCGATGGACGCTTCACGCTCGGACCCGGAGTTTCTGTACGAGTTGCTGGAGGCTGTCATTGACGCCGGCGCCACCACCCTGAATATACCTGACACCGTGGGTTATGCCATGCCGCACGAATTCGGCGGCCTGATTCAGAATATTTTTACCCACGTCAGAAATATTGACCGGGCTGTTATCAGCGTTCATTGCCATGATGACCTGGGTTTTTCGGTTGCCAACAGCATGGAAGCGGTACGTCATGGCGCCCGGCAGGTGGAATGCACTATAAACGGCATCGGAGAACGCGCCGGCAACGCCGCGCTGGAAGAAGTCGTCATGGCTATTCGTACCCGCCCGGATTACTATGACGTCACTACCTCCATCAACTCCGAGCTGATTTATCCGACCTCACGGCTGGTGAGCCAGCGGACCGGTTTTTCTGTTCAGCCGAATAAGGCGGTTGTCGGAGCCAATGCCTTCCGCCATCAATCGGGCATTCACCAGGATGGCGTCATCAAGATGCCCAAAACCTACGAGATTATGGACCCGCATTCCGTGGGCGTGCCGTCTTCCAGTCTGGTGTTGGGTAAGCTGTCCGGACGGCACGCTTTTAAGGAACGCCTGGCGGAATTAGGCTATAACCTTTCAGAAGCCGACTTTGACCGGGCCTTTAATGCTTTCAAGGAACTGGCGGACAAGAAGAAGGAAGTGGCCGACCGGGATTTGGAATCAATCGTCGCTGAAGAACAGCGGACGGTGGTTGAAGCCTACCATTTAGACCGGCTTCAGGTAACCTGCGGTGACCGGGGTGTGCCTACCGCTGCGGTCCGTCTGATTGGACCTGAAGGCGTCATTCTGGAAGACGCCGCTCTGGGTACCGGTCCGGTGGACGCGGTCTATAAAGCCATTAACCGCCTGGTCGGTGTGCCTAACCGGTTAACCGAGTTTTCGGTTACCTCTATCACCGCCGGCATTGATGCCATCGGAGAGGTGTTCATCCGCATTGAAAGCGAAGGCGTTTCCTATTCGGGGCGCGGCTCGGACACCGACATCATTGTCTCCAGTGCCAAAGCCTATATGAACGCGTTAAACCGGTTGTTGGCATTTAAACTTAACGGCTTGCCGACCACTACTGATTAAGGTATTGCTCATGGAAAATGAACTGGAAATGGTCATCAGGTTGGTTCTGGCAGCGGTATTAGGCGCTGTTGTCGGCGTGCAGCGGGAAAGCGCCGGTAAATCTGCCGGGATACGCACGCTGGCGCTTATTTCGCTCGGCGCCGCGCTTTTCACCGTTGTTTCCATCTTTGCCTTTGATGCCGCTGACCCGGCCCGTATCGCGGCCAATGTCGTGACCGGAATCGGCTTCCTGGGGGCCGGCACCATCATGCGCCGCGGCGAAGGCGTTATTGAAGGTATGACCACCGCGGCCACCATCTGGGCGGTCGCGGCCATCGGTATTGCCGCCGGCGCCGGAATGTATCTTATTGCTATAGCTACCGCCATATTAATTTTGTTGTTGCTGATCCTGCCGCACACCAACCATAAAGGGAGTAATAAAAGTGAATCTAGCTGAAAAGATACTGGCCGCCCACGCCGGTAAAGACCATGTGACCCCCGGGGAGTTTATCAGCGCTAAAGTGGATGTCGTGCTGGCCAACGACATTACGGCGCCGATTGCCATTCGTGAGTTTTGGAAATTCGGCCTGGAAAAGGTGTTTGATCCCAAGAAGATCGTATTCGTGCCGGATCACTTCGTGCCCAATAAGGACATCGCTTCGGCCGAGCAGGCCAAGATATTAAGGGAATTTTCCCGCGCTCAGGGCGTCAATTTCTTTGAATGCGGGCAAATGGGGATTGAGCACGTTATTCTGCATGAAAAAGGCCTGGTCATGCCCGGTGACGTTGTCATCGGCGCGGATTCCCATACCTGCACTTACGGGGCTCTGGGGGCTTTCGCCACGGGTATGGGTTCCACTGATATCGCCTCAGCCATGGCCACCGGCGATATCTGGATGAAAGTGCCGCCGACCATTAAGTTTAATTTCAAAGGCAAGCTGCCAAAATACGTCAGCGGTAAAGACCTGATTCTCTACACCATCGGTCAGATCGGTGTTGACGGCGCGCTTTATGCCGCCATGGAATTCGGCGGTGAAGCCATTGATAAGCTGTCAATGGAAGGCCGCTTCACCATGGCCAATATGGCCATTGAGGCCGGGGCCAAAGCCGGTTTGTTTCAGCCCGATAAAAAGGCCGTCGCCTATGCCCGGGGTCGGGGTGACCGGAAGCCGGTGGTTTTTGAAGCTGATGCCGATGCTCAGTATCAGGCGGTACATGAATACGATGTTTCTCAACTGGAGCCCCAGGTAGCCTTGCCGCATCTTCCTTCCAATGTTAAACCGGTCAGCCAGGTCGGCCGGGTTTATCTGGATCAGGTGGTCATCGGGTCATGTACCAACGGGCGCTTTGAGGACCTGCAAGCCGCAGCCAGTATTATGAACGGCAAAAAGGTTAATTCCAATTTGCGTTGTATCATCATCCCTGGTTCACAGCAAGTGTATCTTGATGCCTTGCGGGCAGGTTATATTGAGGTATTCATTCAGGCGGGCTGCGCCGTTTCCACGCCCACCTGCGGCCCGTGTCTCGGCGGTCATATGGGTATTTTAGCCGCCGGTGAAAAATGCCTGGCCACTACTAACCGTAATTTTGTCGGCCGCATGGGTAGCCCCCAGAGCGAGGTATATCTGGCCAGCCCGGCCGTTGCTGCCGCCAGTGCCCTGGCGGGCAAGATTGTATCACCCGGCGCCCTGGCCTGAATTTCATTATTAAACTAACGGAGGCTACATGCTGAAAGGTGTTGTTCATAAATACGGTGCCAACGTGGATACCGATGCCATAATTCCGGCGCGCTACCTCAACGTTTCCGCTCCCGATGAATTGGCGAAGCACTGCATGGAAGACATTGACCTGGAATTTGTAAAAAAGGTCAAGCCCGGCGATATCATCGTGGCTACCTCAAATTTCGGTTGCGGTTCTTCCCGGGAACACGCCCCCATCGCCATTAAGGCGGCCGGAGTATCGGCGGTGGTCGCCGGCACTTTCGCCCGTATTTTTTTCCGTAATGCCATAAATATCGGCCTGCCGTTACTGGAAAGCCAGGAAGCGGTGGACGCAACCGAGGCCGGGGATGAATTGGAAATTGACCTTGAAGCCGGCACCGTCCGCAATGTCAACAAGAATCTGGTTTTCAAGGCCAAGCCGTACCCGGATTTTATGAGTCAGATTATTCAATCCGGTGGTTTGATTGAATATACCAAACACCGGATTTCAAAAGGGGTAGTTCAATAGTGAAATATAGAGTAACAGTTCTTTCGGGCGACGGCATCGGGCCGGAGGTGATGGCCGAGGGCTTGAAAATACTCCAGGCCGTTGCTGCCAAATATCACCATGAATTTGAATTTAAATCTGAGTTGATCGGCGGCATAGCCATTGACCAGACCGGTTCGGCATTGCCCGCGGCCACCCTCAAAACCGCGAGGAAAAGCCATGCGGTTTTACTCGCCGCGGTCGGTGACCCGCGCTTTGACGATCCTAAACTGCCGGTTCATCCGGAGGACGGCTTGCTGGCATTGAGGAAAGGCCTGGGCCTGTTCGCCAATCTGAGACCGGTTAAGGTTTTTGATCAACTGGTTGATGCCAGCACTCTTAAGCCGGATGTCATCAGGGGTACTGATTTTATCTTTATTCGGGAACTTACCGGCGGCGTCTACTTTGGCAAGCCAAAAAAGGAATGGGTTACCGCCGGCGGCCGAAAAGCGGTTGATACCATGGTGTATTCAGAACACGAGATTGCCCGGATCGTCCGGGCCGGTTTTGAAGTCGCCCGCGCCCGGAAAAAGGTTCTGGTATCGGTGGATAAGGCTAATGTCTTAAAATCATCACGGCTGTGGCGACAGGTAGCCATTGAAGTATCGGCGGAATATCCCGACGTCACCTTAACCCATGCACTGGTGGACGCCTGCGCCATGCAGCTCATCCGTACTCCATCGGCTTTTGACGTCATCGTTACGGAAAATCTATTTGGCGATATTTTGTCGGATGAAGCGGCGCAACTCGCCGGTTCCATGGGCATGCTGCCTTCCGCCAGTTTAGCCGGCATCCCGGTGTCCGGACATAAAACCTTCGGTTTATATGAGCCGATACACGGCAGCGCCCCCAGTATCGCCGGCCAGGATATCGCTAACCCGGTGGCCACTATTCTGTCGGTGGCCATGATGTTACGCTACTCACTGGCCCTGGAAACTGAAGCCCGGGCGGTAGAGGCTGCCGTCAATTCCGTTTTGGAACGGGGCTACCGTACTGATGATATAATGGCGCCGGGCAATACCCGGGTCGGTACCCGGCAGATGGGGGATTTGGTCGCCGCCGAGGTTTAGTCATGACTGAAATACAATTATATGATACCACCCTCCGCGACGGAGCCCAGCGTGAAGGCATCTCGTTTTCGGTTGCTGATAAGCTGCATATCGCCCAGCGGCTTGATGATTTCGGCATGCACTTCATTGAGGGCGGCTGGCCTGGAGCCAACCCCAAGGACAATGAATTTTTCCAGCAAGCCCTTAAAATGGGTTTTAAGAATGCCAGTCTGGTCGCCTTCGGCAGTACCCGTAAAGCCGGTATAGCCGCGGAAGATGACGTTACCCTTAAGGCTCTTTTGGAATCCGGCGCGCCGGTAGTGACCCTGGTGGGTAAAAGCTCAGCGCCTCAGGTAGAAAAAGTCCTGGCGACCACCCTTGAAGAAAACATCCGCATGGTGACGGATTCTATTGAGTTTCTGAAAGCTCATGGCCGGCGCGTTTTTCTGGATGCCGAGCATTTTTTTGATGGTTATAAGGCCGACCAGGCTTATGCGCTGGCCGTCCTGAAGGCCGCTGCCGCTGCTGGGGCGGAGTGTCTGGTCTTGTGCGACACCAACGGCGGCGCCTTACCCGGCGAAATCGCCGAAGCAGTATCCGCCGTCGTTTCCGCCGTCAATGTTCCGGTCGGTATTCACGCTCACAACGATGCCGAATTGGCCGTAGCCAACAGTCTGGCCGCCGTCAAGGCGGGCGCCGTCCAGGTCCAGGGCACCATCAACGGTTACGGCGAACGTTGCGGCAACGCTAATCTGTGTTCCATCATCCCGGCTCTTAAGTTAAAATTTGGCTTGGATGTTTTGCCGGACAATAACCTGTCTGACCTCACCGAATTGTCCCATTTTGTATCTGAAGTGGCTAATCTGGCCCCGGATCCCTTTCTCCCTTACGTCGGCCACAGTGCCTTTTCACACAAAGCGGGACTCCATGTATCAGGTCTGGCCCGTTGGGAGTTTGCTTATCAGCATATAGACCCGGCGGCGGTCGGGAACAAACCGCGGACGCTGGTTTCCGAGCTGTCCGGTAAAACCAACATTGTACAACGCGCCACCGAAATCGGGGTTGAACTCCCGGCCCGGGGCAAAGAAGTCAAGGCCTTGCTTCAAAGAGTCAAAGACCTTGAAAGCCTGGGCTTTCAATATGAAAATGCCGAGGCTTCCTTTGACCTGCTGGTTCATCGGGCGGCGACCGGTTACCAGCCCCCGTTTGAACTTATTGACTTCATGGTGGTGATAGAAAAACGGCGGCGTGCCCCCATGGTATCTCTGGCGCATGAAGAGATGATGAGTGAAGCCATCGTTAAAGTGCGGGTTAACGGCGAAGTTATGCATACCGCCGCCGAGGGCAACGGCCCGGTAAACGCCTTGGACCTGGCCTTAAGAAAAGCCCTCCTGCCCTCATATCCCACCCTGGCCAGGGTCAATCTTAAAGACTTTAAGGTGCGGATTCTTGAAGAAAGCACCGGCACCGGTTCTATTGTCAGGGTGTTGATTGAGTCAACTGACGGTAATGAGGAATGGCACACCGTCGGCGCCTCTTCCAACCTTATTGAAGCCAGTTGGTTAGCCCTTGTTGACAGTCTGGAGTATTGGCTTTTAAAAAACGGCGGGCAGGTTTAACGGCGCACTGCCGATCGGGATGATATACAGCGGCGCATGATTCTCGCCCGCCCCTGATATTTCCCTGACAGCGTCGTCATCAAATGCCCCGACGGCCAGCGCCCCTAAACCCAGCGCCGTTGCCTGAAGGTACACATTCTGCGCCGCATGACCGGCTTCCATATGAACATATCTTTCAGCCCGTTGCCGGTAACGCGCTTTGGTTCGTTCATAATCCGCCGTAATTATCAAACTTACCGGTGCCTCAGCAATAGATTGCTGGCCGAAAGCAGCCGCGGCCAGCGCCGCCCGAAAGTCACCCCGGCTGCGGCTTATCAGCCCGTTTTCCGCCGGGACATACAGATATATACCTGAGCCAGTCGCCTCAACTCCGTCAGCACCGATGACCACCCATATTTCCAAAGGGAAAAGGCCTCCGGCGCTCGGCACCGTGCGATGTTCCCCAATTAAGACTCCCTGAGCTGCCCACAGAATTTGAGCCAACGCTTCCTTGGAGATTTCCTCTTTGAGGAAACGACGTACTGAACGCCGGCGAAAGATGGCAGCTTCAACGCTTACATCGCTGTCCAATTTCGGACCGGGCAGCCTTACTAAACCGTCCATGATGATTATTATAACACCACCGGTTTATTGACCGGTGACCTTTCTTTAAGCAACCCGGCGTATCTAGTATAATGTGCCTATCCAACAACAACGGGGGCTTGATTAATGGATTTTATGCGCTCTGCCAAAGACATTGCTTTGGACAAAGTTAAGGAAATTGAAGAAATCACACCGGAAGATCGTCTGCGCTGGAAATACGTTCCGCTGGGGGAGAAGCTGGCGCATAAGTATCTGGCGGAAGACCTGGACCTGGAGGAGGAACTGGCCGCCTACCAACCGGAGGAAGCAGCCTTCGTCAAACTGGGGTTGACGCCGGTGCTACTGGCCGCGCTTGATGTGCCGCGGGATGAAGCCGCTGCCGAGAAATCCCATAAAATCATGGGCGCGCTGATGCTGATTAAGAACGACCAGGAAACCGTCGCCGGCTTGCTCGGTCAGTTGCAGCAGATTTTTGAACACTACACCGGCCCGGGTGAACAACAGAAACAACAGGCCTTCCAGCAATTCAAAACCCGGTTTGAACAACGCATCCGGCAGACCATGCGGGAGCAGCAGGGGGTGGATTACCCGGGTCAGATCAACGTTGAACAGTACCCCCAGTTTAAGGAAGAATGGCGCCGCAACCTCACTCAATTTGACCGCCAGTATCTGAACTCCATAGATCAGCTAAAAAAGGAATTGGCCGCGGTCGCCTGATATTTTACCTATGAATGAACAGGAACGTATTCACCTGGCCATTGCCCACACTCAGGTAATCCGGCCGCCGGAACAGTTGCTGGCCACCTTCGGTCAGACCAATATCCACTACTATCTTTTAACTGAACCGGTATACTCCGAACTGCAAGGTCCGACAGCGACCCCGGAAACCGTTTTGCGGGAGGGTCGGGTTTTGGCGGAACAACCCAAACTGGTCACCCCGATGTACATGCAGAGGCTTGAGGGGTTCGGCCAGGAAGCCCGACGCTATTTTGACATGGTTGCTTCTCATTTAGGGCCAAACGCGCCCGGCCTGCTCTACACCTATAAAAATGAACCCGGCAATCTGAGTATCCTGAGTGGCAATTTACCCTCGGTTGCTGAACGCATCAATGCTGATATCACCAGCCGGGGTGAAAAAAAGGCAGCCATTATCCGCGGTCTGGATGAGCTTTGGGATGTTTCTCTTTTAAGGTTCATTTACCAGTTGACGGAAAATTCCGTCAGCCAAAATGTTTATGAACTCAAAGCCCATGGCTTGCTGGGGATTGATCATCGCGGTGTACCTACCGAAGCCCGGGTAAAGATTGAAGAAATGTTCATCCAGCTCCAGGCCGGGGATATCAGCCCGTCAGTGGTAAAAGCCGAATTGGACCGTTGGAATCTCTTTGAAGAATATCAGGACCGCTTTTTCGCCGCCTTACGTAAAACCCTTTAAATAAACTTCAGGGGGCCGTCATGAGGATGTCCAGCGTTGTTGCCCGGGACCTGTCAGAAGCCTGGTTCCTTTGTCTGCGGGAAGTTCTGGCGCACGGCTATGAATATACCATTGAGCGCGGCAGTTACGCCGGACAAAAGCGGCGGGAACTGGACATGATTACGGTGCATATCCAAAACCCCGGTAACCGCCCCATTATCCCTGACGTTCCCCCCGGCGTTCCGGCGCCGACCACCATGGGCTACCTGGATCACTACCTGCCGTATCTGATGACCGGCCAGCGTGCCGAAGGCGAGCAATACACTTACGGCCAGTATCTGGAAAACCAGATTACCGAAGTCATTAAAATGTATAAAGAAGACGGTTACAACACCAACCAGGCCTTTATGACTGTCGGCAATCCTGAGGCTATTTACCTGTCTGACCCGCCTTGCCTCAGAAGTGTGGATACCCGTATTCGCTACGGCAAACTGCATTTCGTGGTCTATTTCCGCTCCTGGGACCTCTGGGCCGGGTTTCCTTCCAATCTGGCCGCCCTTCAATTATTAAAAGAGTATATGACTGGGGAAATAGGGGTGGAAGACGGGGAAATCGTTGCCGTCAGCAAGGGCATGCACCTCTATGATTATTCCTGGGACATCGCTAAAACAGCCTGTGGTCTTGAGTCTGAATAACTTGCCCTGACATACCCATTTTTGCTATGCTTGTCAGGTTGTCCCCAGCGGGCCGCTAGCTCAATTGGCAGAGCAGCTGACTCTTAATCAGCAGGTTACAGGTTCGAGGCCTGTGCGGCTCATATTCAACCTTCCCCTGGTTTCTTCGCCGGAGGCATTTTTCAACATTGTATTGTAAAATACATTCTACCGACAGAGGGTAATACTTGGTGAGAGGCTTTGTATATGCCTGATGACCAGGGCCGGTTAACACCGGCTGAACAACAGCTTGTTTCCGACTGGCTTGAGACAAAATGGGTCGGCGAGAAATGCTGTCCGATCTGTAAGATGGACAAATGGAATGCCGGCGTCTTTGTATCTACTGAATTAAACATGGGCTCTACCGAAGTTATACTTGGCGGCTGTTCGGTAACACCTCATATTCAGTTGGTGTGCTCCAACTGCGGTAACACCCTGATATTTAATGCCGTTCTTTTAGGGATAGTACCTAAAGCGGAGGCGTAAGACCATGTGGCTTTACTATTCATATGGACAGCGGCCATTATATCGCTGATTTTACCATTTATCTTGTCGGCTAACTCAATCGGCGCCGTCCAGTCGATCACTGCTTAAATTATGCTCTTTTCAATCTCCAACAGAAGAATCGCGCTTGGCACCAAGTTTAAAAAGGACCTCTGACAGTCTTTGGCGAACTCACAGTAGGTTTCTTAAAGGCAGTTTCCCATGATGGACAAACAAATGGGAATATAGGGGGGCATTTATTAGCAAGGTATTTAGACAACTCTTCGAAGGTTAGAAAATCAGACTAATCCCCTGTGACACACGTACCTTATGAAGAACTTTTGCTTGCCTTTTAAGGAAAACAGGTGTAGATTCTATGACAATCCAGTATTTAAAAAGATGGAAAAGCCTTGAGATGGTGCAAAGGTATACGAGGTCGATTCGTTTTCAAGTCAGCAATTCAGAAATATTATAAATTGACAGGAGTGGCACGTTGGATTATGTTAGTATTCTATTTCTTTTAATTCTTACGGCGATTTTGGTAATTTGGATCGTAACATATTCCCCAAAAACAACCACCCCCAAAAAGTCGGAGACTAGTGTATGTTTCGAATGCGAAAACAAGTTGGAAAGTGAAATGTTATTCTGCCCTAAATGTGGGAAAACAATAGCCGCTCCAATTTCACCTTCTGCCTCTGAACTACCTTTCAAATCCTCTACCGAATCAACTGGAAATACCCAATGGCATATAAATGCTGGGGGTATTTTTTTTATAGGTTTAATAATATGGGCAATTGGAGCGGGTTTATTTTTCCATGGTTTGACTACTCCCTACAATCCAAATAATTACACACCACAACAATTGAAATACTATGGAACTTCAGTGACAACGAGGGATACCTCCGAAATTGGATTCGGAGCAGGATTGTCAATTTTAGGTTTTGGATTGACCATCGGGGGCGGTATTGGTCAATTAAGAAGGAGAAAATAGAAGAGGAATCATTGTATGTCTGACGCAGAGGCTCTCTTATTATTGATAATTGGAATACCAATTTTGATTGTATTACCTTCATTCATTTTAGGTATCATTCGTGGATATCGTTCAAATGATTTGCAAAACAAAGAGAATTCAATAAAAAACAGTGTTACTTTTTGCGTTAAATGTGGTCGTCAATTAGATACCGAGACTGTTTATTGTCCAAAATGTGGACAACAACAAACGAAGACCACTTCAAATCTCCTTGCTGTTTCAACACTTCCATCCTCGACGGCACAAAAAGGCCCGACCCTTGGGGCCACTACGAAAGGGTTAAAAAATGCTGGGATTATATTTATACTAGGTTTGATAATATGGGCATTGGGAACTGGTGTGTTTTTCTATGGTTTAACTACCCCGTATAATCCAAACAATTACACACCGCAACAATTGAAATACTATGGGACATCAGTACCAACTAGGAATACCGCCAATATTGGATTCGGGGCAGGATTATCAATTTTGGGGTTTGGGTTAACCATAGCAGGTGGTATAAATCTATTAAGAAAGAATAAATAGAGAAAGGAATTCTATTTTGAATTCAATTATGGTTATCTATCCTTATCTCTACTATGGTACTTGGGTTTTCGATGACGATAGAGTCGGCTTGGTGCAAGAACCTTTTGTATCAGGTATACCCAAGATGATAAACGAGTTGGTTAAAGACATCCCCGATGCTGAAAGAGGCTTCAAAATGTTCTTTTCAGCAAATCTTTTTCCGGGACATCAAGCAAAATTAGAATGGGTTAGAGAAGAAAACGGGGGCAACTGGTATCGGGAATTTGGGAAAACAGATGAAGGTTGGCTCTGCCCTGCCCTTTTTAAGTATTTCGCTGAAGCGCCAAATTATATATATATCAGAGCCGAAAAATAGCGAAAATCCAAAAACAGTTGTTGGAGGTGATATGACTGCCCCAAATCCGTTATACCAATGTACAGCTTGCGAAGGCGCTGGATTCACAGTCTCAAATACAGGAAAGAAATTATCGTGTAAAATCTGTTTGGGAACAGGTAAACATCCCGAACAACTTAAAATTGAAGCAGCCTTAGAAGACATTTATGAATCTTTAAAAGGATACCGAAACTCCATTGATTATTTGAAAAATGAGATAAAAGAGGTTGAGTCATTTGTTAACGACTATCGAAATGATGTTCGACGAGGGTCATTTTTACCATACGATTTTATGTTTTACCAAATAGAGGATTATATTCACTCTCTTGGTTGTAAAGCTCAATCATTCCCTTCGGGTATTAAAAGACTTAGATCTAGTATTCGAGTTTTTAACAAAGAACATGGCTTTCCGTTATTTAATGGCGTTCATAAATGTCTATAGTTGAAATATTCGACGAGGACAGATATTACCCAACCGAGTTTGGTCTTCTATCCCGATCCACTTCGTATTTTAATAGTCTTGACAAACCTGAATCACTTGACAGACGTGGATTTTTACAGCCCTGTCATTTATGAGACAATTTGAATGGTTTTCGGGGACAAAAGAGGTAGGATAATTCAACTTTCGCTATTGGGTTACTCTGACAAAACTATACTACAGCCCTTTAAGAATCAGTAACGAACTTAGTAGACTGGGGGATTAGAAACAGAGCGGCGAACAAATATGATTCTAGCTTTATTTTTCAATGTTTCCGAACGAAAGAGCGATCCGTTGTCTTGGTGGCTCTTTTTGGTGGCTGATGTGGCGCGTCTCTGCCTGTGACTATTTCTTTTTGACCTTCTTTATTTTTAAGGTCTTTTTCTACAAATATTGGCTTACCGGTGAAAGGGTCTTTCCCGGTATGGTACATCACGCTTGACCAGGTGGATGGTGCCGGGAGGAATATCTGTACCTGTTCGGGATTTATCCGCAGATTACGGCTGATGAACTGTTTCAGCTTACGCATGTCCGCCGCCGTGCAGCCCGGGTGCGCGGCGATCAAATAATACGTTAGAAACTGTTTCTTACCGGCGTTGGCGCTGATGCGGTCAAACTCAGCTTTAAATTTCAGCAGCGATTCTATACCCGGTTTACCCATCGCTTTTAGAATTCTGGGCTCGCTATGCTCCGGCGCCACTTTCATCTGGCCTGAAACGTGGTGTCGGATCACCTCTTTCAGATAGGGCTCGCCATGTTGTTTGTCACTCAACACCATGTCATAGCGGATACCTGAGGCCACAAACACCTTTTTAACCCCGTCTATGCGGCGCAGTTTGTTAAGCAATGAGATTTGTCTGGAATGGTCGGCCTTAAGTGTGGGGCATACTCCCGGTGATAAGCATCTCTTATCGGCACAGGCCCCTCGTTTGAGTTTTTGGGCGCATTCAAACCCGTACATATTAGCCGTCGGTCCGCCGATGTCCCGGATGTAGCCGGTAAAGTCCGTGTATTCGGTTAGTCGCCTGGCCTCTGCCAGAATTGAAGCCTCGCTTCGCCATTGGACGGTTCGGCCTTCATGAACTGCGATGGCGCAAAAATTACACTCGCCGTAACAGCCGCGGTGAGTCTGGATGGAAAATTTGATCGTTTCCAGGGCTTTAGCTTTCCCCAGACGCTGGTAATAAGGATGCTGGGCGCGTTCATAAGGCATTGCATAAACATCATCAAGCTCGGCCTGGCTTAACGGCAATGCCGGCGGGTTCTGTACCAGATAGCGGGTATCGTGTTTTTGAAACAGACCTTTGGCGGTAATCGGGTCGTTGTTTACATAAAACTGTTTAAACATTGTGGTGAATGAATCGCCGCTGGCGACAACCTGTTCCAGTGACGGCAACTCCAGATATTCACCCCGGAGTTCGTTAATTTCCGCTTCATTAGCCACCCGGCACAGACCCCGGATTGACTTGACGGCTGACTTGCTTGCCAGGGCGCCGGCCAGTTCGGTTATCGCTTTTTCGCCCATGCCGTAGATTAAATAATCTGCCTTGGCGTCTATCAGGACAGAGCCCCGGATCCGGTCATCCCAATAGTCATAATGGGCCACCCGGCGCAAACTGGCTTCCATGCCGCCTAAAACGATAGGGGCGGTGCCTTTGAAATACTGCCGGATCAGATTCGTATATTTAATAGCGGCCCGGTCGGGGCGCCGGGTGTTTAGCCCTCCGGGGGTATAGTCATCGCTTCTTCGTTTCTTCTTCAGCGAAGTGTAATTGGCCACCATGGAATCTACACTGCCCCCGGTAACCCCCCAGAAAAGCCGGGGTTCGCCCAGCCGGGTAATATCAGCAGGGGAGGTGATATCGGGTTGGGCGATGATTCCGACCCGGTATCCAGCCTGGTGCAATATTTTGCCGATAACGGCAGCCCCGATGAAGGGGCTGTCTATATACGAGTCTCCGGTGACGATAATGACATCAGCCTCTTCCCAGCCGAGCTGGGTCATTTCTGCACGGGTAGTCGGTAAGAACATTCTAAATACCCGCTGCAGGTGCTAAGGGCTGGACTCCCTGGCCTGCTTCAATCGCCTGAAGCAGCATGACGGTTTTATGAGCCAAGGCTACCACGGCGTAATTACATTCACTTTGCGGAATGATGGCGTTTATATCATTATCATTAATACCCAGGGGCCAGGACCGGCAGGTGTGGGGACGTTCATTATATATGGTACATCGGCCGTTCCTCGGATTCCACCATTGACAGGGTTGGGCTTGCCGAATTTCCCATTCACCATTATTGAAGACAAACAGCGCTTCACGCTTTTGTTTGAGTTTCCGGCTGATACGGTCGGCATCCGCCTCGGTGACTACAATACGCTTGGTTTTGGAACAGCACCAACCGCAACCCGTGCAGGCGGTTTTCAACCGTTTCATCATCGCCCTGGAATCATGGCCGATGACATCGGCAATTGCCGCCAGTTGGGCCAGGTCAGCGTCGTTATAAACCGTCGCCGAGGGGAAATTCTCGCGTAATACCCGGATGACCTGGGCAATGAATTTTTGATATTTTTGGCCCAAATTCTGGAAATTTGTCGCTGCCAGGCTATTGATCCGTGTCAGGTCAGTCTCAGAAAACAGACCGGTTAAGGCGGTAGTCGCTAAACTCATCAATTGATTATAGACATGGCGGTTACTTTAATCAAAAGTGCGTGACCGAAGTCACTTTACTAGCCATCCTCATATTGTATAATGGCAATATATTATGGAGGGTTAATGCCGATATACGAATATTCCTGTAAAAAATGTGAGTCTAAATTTGAATTGCTGCGCCATTTCTCAGATGCCGCCGAGGTGACCTGCCCAAAGTGCGGCGGCGTTGAAGTGGAAAAGGTTCTTTCCAGCTTCAGTTGCGGTGGCAGTAGCGGTGGTTATGGTGCCATGGGGTGTGCCCCCAGCGTATCGTCTTGAGGCTAAATTCGGGAACCGGTTCGGTTCCCTGGCACAAAAAGACCGATGATTTCTCATCGGTCTTTTTAATTGGCATAGTATTATGTTGCCGGCTTACAAGGCTTCGCTTTCTGAAGCCTGAATCGCTTTTTGCAGTTCCGCGTTTAATGCCTCCGGCAGCCCTTCAATATCCACTTTCAAAAAGCCCCGGATAATCGCCGCGGTGGCCTCATCGCGGGTTAAACCGCGCGCCATCAGGTACTCAACTTCTTCCTCGGCGATTTTACCGACCGCCGCTTCGTGAGACATATCCACATTCGGCACGGTGGCTTTTAGTTCCGGGATGGCATGGATGCTGCCGCCGTCCTTGAGTATCAACCCACGGCACTCCAGGTGTCCCTTGATATCCGGCGCATTTCCTTCCATATAGCCGCGGGAGATGATTTCGCCGCCGGCGGTGATCGCACGGGCAATCATCTCGGTCCGGGCCCCGGGAGCGTCCAGAAATGCCCGTGAACCCAGGTCCATGTGAGAACCGGGCGTGGCCACCATAACGGTGTTGAAACGTACGGTGGCATTCTTACCGATACAGTGGGCGATCGGTGAAGACTGGATTGATTTAACCGGTTTCATAATTACATAGTTGGATAAAAACAGGCCGTCTTCTTCAATAATAGCGCCGGTACGCGGCCTGACCTCGGTGGCTTCAGTCCAGTTGTGGATCATGCTGAAGGTGACCTTGGCGCCTTTTTTGATGAAAAACTCCGAAACACCCAGGTGAAGCCCCATTTCCTGACGATGAGCCACCGCGCAGCCGGTGATAATATGCAATTCAGAGCCTTCTTCGGCGATGATGATATTGTGAACATCCTGGACCGATTTATTATGTTGTAAATACAGACACGCCTGCACCGGATATTCGGTTTTTACTCCCGGCAAGGCGCGGATAAAATAGCCGTCGGCGCCGTTAAGCTCCACATGGGCGGTGTATTTGTCGGCATCAACGGCAACGGCTTTCCACCAGTAGTCCTTGAGCCAATCGTAAGTTTCCCAGGCCTGGCTGACGCTCATGACCTCAATGCCGTCCTGGCCGGCTCCAAAGTGAACGGGGGTATTATCCATCTGGACGAACGTCCCGGATCGCCCGGACCGGTCGTCTATCATGATCCCGGATTCCAGCATCCGCGCTTTATCTACTTCAGCGATGGTTTCCGGACGGTCAAGGTATTCTTTGGCCTTTTTGTCCGTCACCTGATATTGCGTTAAATCTATATCCTGACCGGCGCCGGCTTTTTTGTCGGCCGCCAGTCGGGCGCGTTCCAGGTTCGCCTGGTTATTCATCTTTTGCACGTCTGACATGAAGCACACTCTCCGTAGCCTTTTATCTTCACCGTTTCCAGAATTTCGTGAGGATCACCCTCGCAAATGATGCGCCCCTCAAACATGACATAACCTGTCCGGGCATTAACGTAATTGAGAATATGACCGGTATGCGAAATAATCAGGCCGCTGCGGGTGCGGCTGCGCATCGGGTGGGTTTTTCCCAGTAAATCATTAATCAATTCGCCGATGAGGGCAATGTTTTCCAAATCAACGCCTGATTCGGGTTCATCCAGCAGTACCAGGTCCGGGCTCTGGGCCAGTAATTGCAATAATTCGGAGCGTTTGGTTTCGCCGCCGGAAAAGCCGTGGTTAATGTCACGATCCAGAAAACCGGTCATATTGGCTTTTTCAGCCAGTGCCGTCAACGTTGCCGCTTCCTCCCGTCCATTAAAGCAGGCGTTAACCATGTCTCGGGTTTTTACACCGCGCACGATCGGCGGTCGTTGAAATGAAAGCCCGATGCCCACCCTGGCCCGCTCATCTAATGAGGCATAGGTCACATCCTGACCCTCAAACATGATTTTACCGGCGGTAATTTTATAGCGGGGAAAACCCATGATCGTCATCAGCAGGGTGGTTTTGCCGCTGCCGTTAGGACCGTATATGACGTGTGTTTCTCCGGCGTTAATCGTCAGGTCAATGCCGTGCAGAATTTCCTTACCGCCGACCTCTACTTTAAGCCCGATTATCTCCAGTAACTTTTCTTTATCCACAATATACCTCTTACGAGTTGACTGAGGCTATTATCACTTACAATATCCATCGGGTCAAATCGCAAATTTATTGCCGAAGTCATCATTTCGGCAGTCATCCGGATACCAAACGCTAAATATCCTGAATGAGACATCTGCCTATTGACTTATACATACTAGTGTGCTATTATATCAGCACGTTTATTAATGTTGTAAGTACTTCCAGCATTGTTTGTCTTCTTCTGCCTTATCAGCCAGGAAAGCCGGTATTTGTTTCAATTGATGTTAAAATTTTACGAAAAAGCCTTTTACGATTAAACCCCTTTTTTGCCAAAGCTGGCAAATTGTTCGTTACCCGAAAATTGGCCCGAATTATGAAATTCAATTACCTTCTCAGGCAGCACCATGAACAGTCGGGCGTCAGAGACTCCAGCCAAAGTCGTAAAGCATGCAAAACCCGTGGCGCCGGCGGGTGACTTATCACGGCTGCTTAATAGGGAAGGGGCCCAAATATGGTTGAACTCAAATAGTCCTTCGGATATAATCACTCTTTGTATTAGCAAATCTGAGGAAGTAACTTGTTAAAAGACCATCAATGCGGAGAACTTACCGAAGCCGACATTAACCAGCGGGTGACACTGGCCGGCTGGGTTCACCGCCGTCGCGACCACGGTAATCTGATTTTCATAGATTTGCGCGACCGCTCCGGTATTGTGCAGGTGGTCTTTAACCCGGAAAATACCAAGGAAGCCCATCATCTGGCTGAAGCCCTGCGTAATGAATTCGTCATCAAGCTGAGCGGTACCGTCACCCGTCGTCCGGCCGGCACGGAAAACTCAAAAATGGCAACCGGCATGGTGGAAGTGGTGGCTGACAGTGTTGAAATCCTCAACGAATCAAAAACCCCGCCGTTCTATATTAATGAAGAAGTTGAAGTTGATGAAGCCCTGCGCCTGAAGTACCGTTATCTGGATCTCCGGCGCGCGCGCATGGCCGCCAATCTGAAACTGCGTCATCAGGTCGTCAGCTTTATGCGCCGTTATCTGGATGACCGGGGTTTCCTGGAGATTGAAACGCCGATTCTGCTGAAAAGCACTCCGGAAGGCGCCCGCGATTATCTGGTGCCCAGCCGGGTCTATCCGGGGAAATTTTACTCGCTCGCCCAATCGCCGCAACAGCTTAAGCAGTTGTTGATGGTGGCCGGGGTGGAAAAATACTATCAGATCGCCCGTTGTTTCCGGGATGAGGACCTGCGGGCTGACAGACAACCCGAATTCACCCAGCTTGACCTTGAAATGAGCTTCGTTGATGAAGAAGACATGATGGAATTGCTGGAAGGGCTGTTCACCAGTCTCGCAGAGATCGTCGTGCCCCATAAAAAGATTCGCAAGCCGTTTCCACGCCTGAGTTTTGGAGACATCATGGAGCGCTACGGCAGCGACAAACCGGATTTGCGCTTCGGCATGGAACTGGCCGACCTGTCCGATATCGTCCGTGATTCTGCTTTTAGTGTCTTTTCCGGCACCGTAGCTAAAGGGGGGGTGGTCAAAGCAATTGCTGCCCCCGGTTGCGGCGGTTACAACAAGAAACAAATTGAAGATCTGATCAATACTGCTAAACAACTCGGTGCAGCCGGTTTGGTTCCCATCGCCCTCGGTTCAGAGGCCGGTGAGCTGGACACCCTTGATATTGAACAGGTGAGATCAGTCGCCGCCAAATATTTAACCATAGAACAAATCCGGGAAATGGCACAGCGGGCCGGGGCTAAAGCCGGGGACCTGCTGCTGATTGTGGCCGGCGAGCATGAACGGACAAACATTGTACTCGGCGGACTCCGGTCTGACCTTGGTTGTCGCCTTGAACTGGCTGACCCGAATGAGTTGGCCTTCGCTTTTGTGGTGGATTTCCCCCTCTTTACCTGGAGCGAGGAGGCCGGACGGTGGCAGCCGACGCATCATCCGTTCACCGCCCCCCGGGAGACTGAATTAGCCCTGCTTGATACCGACCCCGGCAAAGTCCACGGACGCCATTATGATTTGGTTTTGAACGGTTACGAAATCGCCGGCGGCAGCATCCGTATCCACCAGCCGGACCTGCAGCGAAAGGTGTTTAAGTTGCTGGGGCACTCCGAAGAGCGCTATCAGGAACTATTCGGGCAGTTGTTGGATGCCTTTGAATACGGCGCGCCCCCTCACGGCGGTGTGGCGCCGGGAATTGACCGGGTCGTTGCCATTTTAGCCGGGGAGCCGACTATCCGGGAAGTAATTGCCTTCCCCAAGAACCAGGCGGGGATTGACCCGATGTTCGGCTCGCCGTCTGAGGTCAGTCAGGCTCAAATTGACCAGGTTCATATTTCGTTAAACGTACCAGATTAGCTTATAATAATATAGTAATAATATTTAGAGGTATTGATGAAAGTCACCGAAACAACGATTGAAGGTTGCCAGGCATTGCTCACCATTGAGCTGGACACCGCGGACATGCAGGAAGCCATGGAAAACGCCTATCAGAGGCTGGTGAAAAAGACCGAAGTCCCGGGTTTCCGCAAAGGTAAAACGCCCCGGCCGATTCTGGAGCGTTATATTGGCAAGGACCGGCTTATTGAAGAGTCTCTGGATGAGGTCTTACCCAAAGCCTGTTCAGCCGCCATTAAAGAACAGGATCTAAAAAGCTTCGGCACACCCGGAGTTGAGATTCTGCAGAACGACCCGGTTATTTTTAAGGCCAAAGTGCCGCTGCCGCCCAAGGTTGAGCTTGGTGATTATAAAAGCATCCGGTTATCTCCTGAACCGGTGGAGGTGTCGGTAGAAATCATTACCAATATGATCCGGCAGATACGCCACGAAAAAGCCACCTGGGAACCTGTTGAGCGGCCGGTAAAAGACGGGGACCTGGCCGTCATGGATATGGAAAGCAATATTGACGGAACCCCTTTTGTTAACCAAAAAGGCGTCCAAATCGGTATCAATCTGGAGTCAGGTTATCCGGCCCCGGGTTTTTCCGAAGCGCTTATCGGGCTTAAAGCCGGTGATGAAAAAGAATTCAAGCTCAGGTACCCCGATGACTTCGCCAAACCGGAACTGGCCGGCAAGGAACCTGAATTTAAGATTAAAGTGCATGAAGTCAAGGAAGAGAATATGCCGCCGGAGGATGATGAATTCGCTAAATCAATCGACGTAGCTGAAATTCAAACCTTTGCCGAACTCAAAGAACGGATGACCGACAACTATCGCAAACAGCTTGAAAACAGTGCCGAAGGCAAATTTGAGTCAAAGCTGGTTGACGAACTGGTTAAGGTCAGCACGGCTGAGTTCCCGTCCAATCTGGTGGACATGGAATATGAACGTCTGGTGAATCAGCAGCTGGATCGCTGGCAGCAACAGGTGGGTTCCGAGGAAGAATACCGGGAATTACTTGCCCGGGTTAATCCGGAAGACCTTGCCCGGCAGCTGCGCCCCCAGGCTGAGGAACGGGTCCGCCGCTCTTTGATTTTGGGACAACTCGCCACGGCTGAAGCCATTGAAGTTACCGAAGAAGAGATAAACGCCGAGATTGAAGTGATGCTGTCCGGCATCCCTGAGGATCAGCGCGAAGCCCAGCGTCCGGGATTTGAAGGGCCGGAAGCCCGTGATGAGATTAATCAAATTATTTTGTCCCGCAAGACCATGGCCCGTTTGAAAGAACTGGCCGGGCAGGACGCCGGCGAAACGCCTGAAGCCGGTGACGTCAAAAAACCGGTCAAAGCCGCGGCTAAAAAAGCTCCGGCCAAAAAAACCGTTAAGAAAACCGAAAAAGCGGTAGAGGAAAAAGAGGAGGCAACCGAATAATGACTATGAATCCATCCAACATAATCCCGATGGTAATTGAAAGCAGTTCCCGCGGGGAACGGTCTTTTGATATTTATTCCCTGCTGCTCAGAGAGAGAATTATATTCCTGGGCAGCGAAATCAATGATCAGGTCGCCAATACCATCATTGCCCAATTGCTGTTTCTTGACCGGGAAGACCCGGACAAGGATATTCACCTGTACATCCATTCACCCGGCGGCGTGATCTCGGCCGGTCTGGCGATCTACGATACCATGCAGCTGATTCGTCCGGCGGTGTCCACGATCTGTGTCGGCATGGCCGCCAGCATGGCAACTGTCCTGCTTTGCGCCGGGGCCAAGGGCAAACGCTTTGCCCTGCCTAATTCCACCATCCATATGCATCAGGCCCTCGGCGGCGCCCGGGGTCAGGCGTCTGATATTGTGATTCAGGCCAAGGAAATCACCCGTCTTCAGGACATCATCCGGGATATTCTGGCCGCCAGAACCGGACAGACACTGGATAAAATCATCCACGATACCGACCGGGATTACTACCTGAACCCCATTCAGGCCCAGGAATACGGTCTGATAGATGATATTCTCAAGAAACCGGAAGACAAGCCGGCTAAATAATCAACTCTTCTCGGTGTATCTGGAAGAAACGCTCCGTAAGTTCACGGGGGTCAGGGAGAGAATCCCTGGCCCCCGGAGTTTTGAGACAGAATTGAGCCACGATATCCCCGATAAAGCCGCACTCATCAATGCCTTTGTTTTTGACCATCCCAAAGATAAACCCCGCGGCAAAGGCATCCTGGGCACCGGTTATCTCAACGATATTCGGCCATTTACGAATTGCTGACTCTATCATGCATTCGTACTCATGATTGCAGATAAACGTGGAAACACAGGCGGCTTTGCCTTTTTTCCGAATCTTCCGGGTTTCTTCACCGCAGCTTAAAAACACCGCCACCGCCTGGGCTCCCAGATTACGGCAAATCCTCATGGCGCTTTTAAAATTCTTGCCGGTCAGCCGTTCAATGGCTGTTTTGCCGGCAAATACCACCGCTGAGCGGCCAATCAGAGGCGCGTAAGCCTTGATGCCCCAGGCGGCTTCGCGTTCCGAGATCATCAGACTGAGGCGGACTTCGGGGGCGACACGGGCAATAACCTCACCCAGGGCGGTCAACTGTGACGCGGAGGCTAAACCGGCAATATGAACCACCGAGGCCTGGGCCAAAAAAGAGGCGAGCCTTTCATCGGGAACCCAGGTATTGCCGGCGTCGTAACAATGGTAAGCAGTACTTGCGGTATTCTGATCGTACACGATAATGGCTTTGTCGGTAGCAGACCCGTCGCGAACAGCCACCAGGGAGGTATCTATGCCGGCCCGCCGGATATCATCCAACATCAGGCCACCGGCTGTATCTGCCCCTACAGCGCCGCTGACGCCGCATTTCAAACCCAGCCGTGCGAGGCTGAATATGGTATTAATTGCCGGACCGCCGGAAGCAGTGGCAATCAGTCGGGCAGGGCGCTCCGCGCCGGCATAATCATCGTCAAGCCCATAGATCTCATCCTGCCGAAAACCGCCCAGGCCGATTACTTCAAGCGGCTCCATCAAGTTCAGCTTTCACCAGCCGGTCAATTTGTTCGCTCAGGTCATATCCGGTGGTCAGCACCCCCTGGGTATCGTATATCTGACCGTCGCTAATATTCAGGATGCCGTCACTGAAAGCCTTTACGGTGCTGACGATGAGCGGCAATTCCCGAACGGCGCCATGCCGCCTGATTTCCCGGAATAACCGGTTATGTTCGCCTTCGCCGGCTTTGATGTCGTCGCTGCACAAACCCTCGTTGTCACGCCAGTACTGGTCAAACTGATAGGCATGACGAATCGGAAAGCGACAGTAACTGACCACCGGTCCCTGATCCAGTTCCGGAGTCACCAGATGCGTCATTACACCTGAAGAACTGGCTCCGGCGTTGATCAGGTGCCAGATTACTTCCTGCCAGGTGCCGGAGGGACCGTCAGGAGCCGCCGGATGCAGGTTAACCATATTGTACCGGGTACACATTTCCGGGCCGACTATCAGCATATATCCGGCCAGCATGTTAAGATCAGGTTTGGGGAAATCAGCTAACAGCCGCATCACTTCCCGGTCATAACCCAGGCGCCACTCGGGAAAACCGGTTTCATCCTCAGATGCTTTCTGGTGGGCCCGCCGATAACGTTTATAGGAGTAGCACACCACGGGAATTTGGTAAGAACCAGCCAGCTCAATAAACTTATCTGTTTCCGTTGACTCTCCGGGTTCCCGGCTGACAAACGCAAAGCTGATTCTGGCTTTAACTTCACCGGACTCAATGCTTTTTTGCACCGCCGTTAAGAGATTGCGGGAACCGGGCCCTTTGGCCGTAGAGAACCAACCGATTGAGTACATCTAACGCCCCGTGATGTTCTTTTTAATTTTCCGCGCGATACTGCTGACATGGACAAAGGGACTGCGGTTGCGTCCGTAAATCCGGGCTTTCCTTAAGGCTTCCAGAAATTGGGCTTTATTATTAAAATCAGCCATCTCCAGATAAACGCTGCCGATTTCCTCCGCACTGTGCGCGTCGCTGCCGGCTCCCGGCAACAGCCGCTGACTTTCGGCAAATTTTCGGGCTTGCCGAATGCTGGAGTTAAATACATAACGGGCGTTAACCGTTTCCAGAATATCCACTTTATGCGCTTCCGCCAATTGCTCCAGGACACGGCTGTCAAGCGCTGAACTGCGCACCGGGTCAAAGGGATGCGGAATACATACCAGTCCGTCCTGTTCTCTGATGGCTTTGATCGTTTCATCTACGGAGAAACCTGAAGGTATGGTTTCTTTCAGAAACATACCCATAATTTCACCATGCGGGGTCAGTATCTCCTCGGCCACGATAACCTTCACCGGCGGGCCGGTTTTAATATAGTCCAGCGCACCCTCAACGGTGCCGTGATCAGCAATAGCGATCGCGCCCAAGCCAAGCACCCGGCATCGGTCGGTCAATTCTTCAAAAGTAGTATTGGCGTCCGGTGAGTAAAACGTATGAATATGCAGGTCAACCTTGATCAAATCGCAGCCTTTCTATTTCGCCAACGTGGACAGTTGCTTGATTTTACCATATTCAAGAAGCACATCATCTTCAATCCGAATCCCGCCCCAGCCGGGAATATACAGACCAGGCTCAACAGTAAAAATCATCCCGTCCGTCAGCCGGGACTCACCGGCAGTACTGACTCGGGGAAGCTCATGCACAGCCAGGCCAATTCCATGTCCCAAACCATGCCCGAATTCCTGACCGTAACCGGCCTTGTCTATAATATCCCGGGCAAAGGCATCGGCTTCAACACCACTGTGACCACTGGAAATATTGGCGATAGCCTGGGTCTGAGCCTCCAGCACCAGGCGGTACAACTCTTCAAAACGCGGGCTTTTTTCACCCAGCCAGAAAGTCCGGGTCAGGTCCCCGCAATATTTATTAAGCCTGACACCTAAATCCACCACGATGGGCTCGTTCTTTTGAATCGGACGTTCACTGGGCTGAGCATGCGGCATGGCTGATGCTGCGCCACCGGCAACGATAATCGGAAATGCGAGTTCGCCTCCGGCGTGGCGAATATATTTCTCTATTTGCCAGGCGGCTTCTTTTTCGCTGATTCCCGGTTTGATGACCTCCTCCGATGCAAATAACATCGCCCGTTCGGTCGCTTTGACAGCCGCGGTTACCAGACTGATTTCTTTGGCATCCTTGATCATGCGTAACATCTCTATGGCATCGCTGGTGTGAATGGCCTCAACAGCCGGCTGCAAATCGGACAAAACCCCACTGATATTCCGATAATCGGCCATGCTCAGGAAATTAGCCTCCAGGCCTAACTTACTGATACTCGCCCCATGTAATAATTCCGGCAGCCAATTTTTCAACTTCCCCTGTATTTGGAAAATCTCAAATCCCGGAGCCTGCAATTTTGCTTGTTCCACGTAGCGGAAATCCACCGCGAATACCATCCGGTTGCTGGTTATCAACAGATAACCAGACGACCCGTCAAAGCCGGAAAGATAATACCGATTATCCGGTTGCGCAATCAGCATGCCGTCAACGCCTAACGCTGAAAACTCCTGGCGGAGCCTGGTGAGTCTTTCTGTCATATGTGACCTCAAGTTTTTTCTTCTTTCGCCAGAGGATGTGATGCCAGATAAACTTTACGTGCGTGGCTCCGGGATACATGCGTATATATTTGTGTGGTGGATAAACTGGCGTGCCCGAGCAATTCCTGGACGACTCTCAAGTCAGCCCCCCCATCAAGCATATGGGTCGCGAAACTATGCCGCAATAAATGTGGGTGAACTTCCTGCCGGATACCTGCTGATTTGGCATACTTCAGCATCTGCTTTTGAATCCATCTGGCTGTGAGTCGGGTGCCATGGTAATTCACGAATAAAGCCGTATCAGTTTTCTTGTCTTTCATCAGCAGGGGCCGTCCGGATTTGATATACCGGTTAATCGCATCCACCGCCGGTTTGCCAATCAGTACCAGGCGCTCTTTATTTCCCTTGCCGGTAACTCTGAGCTCCCGGCTGTAAAGGTCTATCTGATTATCCTGAAGGCTGACAAGTTCACTGACGCGTAATCCTGCGGCGTAGATAAGCTCCATAATTGCCCGATCGCGAAGTCCTAAAGGCGTAGCAGGGTCGGGAGCTTCCAGCAACCGCTGCATTTCATCTTCTGTAAGAAAAGAAGGCAGCCTTTTATCAAGCTTGATGGAAAATGCCGATAATCTGCCACCGTGTTTTCGGGCTACCGGCATCGGGCTTTCACTGATCATTTCTTCCCTCAACAAAAACCGGTACAGCGATCTGATGGCCGATAGTTTCCGCCCAACGGAGTTTTTAGCCACTCCTTGTTCCAGGAGCCAGGCGATATAACCCCGAATAACATATTTATCTACACCGGTTGGGAAATCCACGCTGATAGATGATAGATACTGAAAAAAGCCTTTGGGCTTTCCATGCTCATAGTTACCGATAATATCGTTCAGATAATTTCTAACTGTCCTGGGAGAAAGGTTTAACTCTGTCTGCAGGTGGGAAACATATTCATCTATATAATTTTCAGGTAACGGCGTTGTTGTCATCTTTCTTTTTCGCTTTGTACCCGCATTTGGCATCCGTACACTTAACCTGATCATCGCGATACTCGGCCAATAAACCACCGCACTGGGGGCATGGTGTTGGCAAGGGCTTTGCATTCATGGCAAATTTATGTTTCGGAAATGCGGCGCAACCGTAAAATATCTTGCCTTTTTTTGTATATCGCCCGATAATTTCAGCTTGTTCTGGACAACCCGGACAAAGGACGCCGGTATGAATCCGGAATGACTGTCTGAATTGACATGAAGGACACTCCATGTATTTACCGTAGCGACCTACTTTTATTAAAAGTTTGTCCTGTTTACATTGAGGACACTCTTCTTCAGAAGTCTCTATCGGCGGAGGAACTTTTTCTAATTGTTCCCTGGCAGCCAAGAGGTCTTTTGCAAAGGGGATGTAAAAATCCCTGACCACATTTACCCAGTCGTAGCCGTCCTCAGCCACTTTGTCCAATTTATTTTCCATCTGTGCGGTAAAACCGGTGTCAATTACCTCAGGAAACTGTTGCACCAGGATATCCCGGATCAATATTCCCAATTCAGTCGGCTTAAAAACACCTCTTTGCTTTTCCACATAATCTCTTTGCTGTACAACTGAAAGAATAGGTGCATAAGTACTTGGTCTCCCAATGCCGTGCTGTTCCAGCATTTTTACCAGCGTCGCCTCGGTGTAACGCGGAGGAGGCTGAGTAAAATGCTGTTCATCAAGAATACGGAGAAGTTTCAACGGGTCTTTTTCAACGAGTTTAGGCAGTTTAGGCACCTTCTGCTCTTCATCTTCATCTTTGCCTTCGGTGTAAAGCGCCATGAATCCTGGAAACACACTGTCTGAACTCTGCGCCCTGAAAGTATACTTAGTCCCGGAGTGCGTTTTGCCGGCTTCAATATCAATCGTAATATTCTCAAATTTGGCAGATGCCATTTGACTGGCTACCATTCTTTGCCAGATTAGTTGGTAAAGTTTAAATTGATTTGACTCTAAATATTGTTTTATCTTTCCCGGTTCGCGTTTGATACTAGTTGGGCGTATGGCTTCATGAGCCTCCTGGGCTCCTTTCACTTTACCTGCAAATTGGCGTGTCTTCTGCGGGAGATAATCATGTCCGTATTTATCTAAAATGTAGTCTCTGGTTTCCGAAATGGCAGATTGCGCTACATGAGTTGAGTCAGTACGCATATAGGTTATTAAACCGGTACTGTCCTCGGGTCCCAGTGGCAATCCTTCATACAATTGTTGAGCTAGTGCCATGGTCTGTTTAGCTGAAAATCTCAGTTTACGCCAGGCTTCCTGTTGCAGAGTACTGGTGATAAAAGGCGCGGCTGGTTCCCTCGGTGCAGTTTTCGTAGTAACTTTTCCGACTGCAAATACCGCGGGTTTTAAATCAGCGATGAGATCTCCCGCAGCGCGTTGGTCTGAAATGGTAATTTTTTTCTTCTCACCTGCACCGATGAGTATTGCTTTGAAACTAGAAGCAGCTTTTACGGCCTCTTTAGTAAATTCAGCTTCAATCGTCCAATACTCAACCGGTACAAACGCATCTATTTCACGTTCGCGGTCCACAATTATACGCAAGGCAACCGATTGCACACGACCAGCGGAAAGGCCCCGCCGGACTTTCTGCCACAGTAAAGGAGACAGGTTGTATCCAACCAGACGATCAAGAATTCGCCTCGCTTGTTGAGCATTGATCAAATTCATATTGAGATCCCGCGGCGACTTAAATGCCTGCTCAATGGCATCTTTGGTTATTTCATGAAAGACTACCCGCCGGTAGGGGGTGTTGACGGCCTTAATAGCCTCAACCAAATGCCAGGCAATGGCTTCTCCTTCACGATCAGGGTCAGTCGCCAGGATTATTGAGGTCGAGTTCTTTGCCGCTTCCCTAAGTTCCTTTAAAACGGCGGATTTCACCCGCATATTTATGTATTGCGGGGTGAAATCGTTATCAACGTCAACACCGATTTTACTTTTAGGTAAATCCCGGATATGACCCAGTGACGCTTTCAGCGTATAGCCAGAACCTAAGAATCTGCCTAAAGTCCTGGCTTTGGCCGGTGATTCAACAATGACAAGTTTTTTACTTTTAACCATAAGCTGTTTGAATTATTGACTCCTTTTATTTTCCGAACAGAGCATAATGCATGCCTCCACACTGCCGAACTAATCCTTTGAGTTCCATGACGGCTAAAGTACTGCTAACCAGAGAGATGGACATTCCGGAAGCCCGGCAGACTTCGTCAATATGTTTCGCTTCCGGCGAAAGGTTACTCAAAATAAGCGTTTCAGCCTCATTCTCCGGTACTATCTCTTTAAAATCAAGCTGGCTGATAACCGACCGCAAATTAAGTTCACCCAGTATGTCGGCGGCCTCTCTGACCAACTTCGCGCCTTGCTGTATTAATTTGTTAGTGCCTCGGCTTTGAGCCGATAAAATACTTCCAGGGACTGCGAACACTTCCCGATTCTGCTCCAGTGCAAATTCAGCTGTTATACTGGCTCCACTGGAATTGCCGGCTTCAGTGACCAACGTGCCAAGCGTCAAACCGGAAATAATGCGGTTTCTCCTGGGAAAGTTTTCGGCCTTCGGACCGGAATTAATTGGATATTCACTGATAAGAGCGCCGCTTTCCACAATTCGCTTGGCCAATTCACGGTTTTCTGAGGGATAAACTACGTTAATTCCACTACCTAAAACGGCAAGTGTGCGGCCATTATTCTTCAACGCCGTCTGGTGAGCCAGTGTATCAACACCTCTTGCCAGACCACTGCATATTGTAAGTCCGCAACCAGCAAGATTTGCCGTCAGTTCTTCAGTAACCTGCCGGCCGTAGATTGTCGGTTTGCGTGTTCCCACAATTGCGATCGATATTGCATCGGAAGGTTCCAAGGTGCCTTTAACATAAAGTATTATCGGGTGCTCATAAATTTCTTTGAGTCGCTCAGGATAGCCACTGTCGGCAGGTATCAGCACTTCAACCCCTGATTCGTTGGCTTTCTCTAATTCACGTTCCGGCTCTATTTTAGGTCGCCAGGAAGCGATAGACTGAACCGTTGCTGTGTCTAATCCAACTTTGGAAAACTCTTCAATATTTGCGCGCCATGCTTCATATAAATTACCAAAATAGTTTTCCAATAAAGCTATCCGTGCACGACCAACACCTGGAATCATGCTGAAACCGATATGCCAGGCTTTATTACTATAATTATTCAAAGTGTTGCAATTCTAGCATAGCAAGTTTAACGCGACAAAAGGTAACCACCTTCCATTTTGAAACGTAGGTAACTTTGACTACATCGTGTCTGCTTGCTATGATGAACTTATGAAACAACCATCTAAAATATTTCCTATCAGCTCATCTATTTCTGATGAAGGTCATTTGACCATAAGCGGATACGATACCGTTACCCTGGCCGCAGAGTACGGCACTCCATTATATGTATTCTCGGAAGAAGACATCAGGGGACGTTGCCGAGAGTTTGCTACCGAATTCCACCGAAATGGTCATCATACAAGAATTGTGTTTGCCGGCAAGGCGTTGCTGAATATTGCTATTCTCAAAATCATCGCTGAAGCAGGGTTGGGCTTGGATACCGTGTCTGGTGGTGAGCTTGAGATTGCATCTGCCGCCGAGTTTCCTATGGAAAAAGTATACCTGCATGGGAACAATAAATCTGACAGCGAGCTTGAATTAGCTCTTGAAAAAGGGGTCGGGCGGATTGTCATTGATAATCCTGGGGAAATGTTCCGCTTGAATCGCCTTGCTGAAGACCGGGGGGCCAAACCGAAAATTTTATTTCGGATAAGGCCAGGCATCGACCCTCATACCCATGCTAAGATTTCTACTGGAAATATTGATTCTAAATTCGGTTTTAGCCTTAATGAAGCGATGGTCTCAGTCCCCCAGGCGATGGCTTTGAAAAATGTTGAGATAGTGGGATTTCACTATCATATTGGATCACAGATATTTGAGATCCAGCCATTCCTTGATGCCATGACGACAACCTTAGAGTTCATTTCAGAAATGCAAAAGGTGCATGGCTTCGTAACACAAGAACTTGATGCCGGCGGAGGTTTCGCAGTTCAATACCTGTCAGACCAGAAACCGCCGGATATCGGCGTTTATGCCGAAGCTATTTTAGGCCACTTTGACAATGAGTGCGGTCGATTGAAAATTGTACCCCCAGGTTTAACCATTGAGCCGGGCAGGGGATTGATCGCCCGGGCTGCGGTCGCTTTATATACAGTTGGCGTTATCAAGGAAATACCCGAGATAAGAAATTATGTTTGCGTTGACGGCGGGATGGCTGATAATATCCGACCTTCTTTGTATGGTGCCGCATATGAGCCTTACCTGGCCAATCGGATGAATGAAACCCCGGATAAGGTTTATACGGTTGCGGGACGTTATTGCGAATCCGGAGACATCCTAGCAACTGACATTGAATTGCCCGCGGTCAAATCCGGGGACGTCATCGTTGTGCCCGTTTGCGGGGCTTATTGCCTCCCTATGGCATCAAACTACAACGGTTCGCTCAAACCTGCGGTAGTGATGGTCCATAAAGGCCAGGCGAGATTGATCCGACGCCGGGAAGTAATGGCTGACTTATTACGATGTGATATCAATTGATGAATAGCACCTGGGGGCTTATCGGACTTGATAATCCAATAAAATACCTGTCACGAGCGATTGAGAACGGAGAAATATTTCAAGCGTATATTTTCAACGGCCCGGAGCATAGCGGGAAACATACGCTGGCCCTTAAGTTTGCTCAAGCATTGAATTGTGTAGAAAATAATCCACCATGTGGAACATGCGAGTCATGCCGCCGCATTATTGAGAACCTTCACCCCGACATCCAAATAACTGAAATTGCTACTGACACCGCTGACATAAAAGCAAAAACAAGTATTACGGTGGAACAGATAAGAGACATCAATCACGCAGCATCGCTTCCGCCTTATGAAAGTCAATATCGGGTGTTCATCATTGAACAAGCCGAAAAGATGACAATATCAGCCGCAAATGCATTTTTAAAAACTTTGGAAGAACCGGCCGCTCACCTAGTGTTTATTCTAATTACTACTAATTTAGCTGGGCTACCGGAAACTGTTCGTTCTCGTTGTCAGATATTGAATATAGGGCTGGCAAAGGAACACGATATCAGGGATTTGTTGATTCAGAATCACGACACGCCTACGGAACAGGCAGATTTACTGTCACGCCTTTGCCAAGGACGAGCCGGATGGGCTGTCAGTGCTATTGACGATATTAGCATACTACAGCAACGAGAAAGTGATCTGGATGCATTTGTTAAACTGTTGCCGGCTGATTACAAAATTAGATTTGACTCCGCAAATCAAATAGCTGGGTTAATGGCCGCAAAACGAGAAGACGTGTATAGTATGTTGGCGAGTTGGGGCAGTTTCTGCAGAGATATTTTGCTCTGTAAACTTAACATAACAGACTCTGTCGTGAATCTGACGCACTTTAACGCTGCCAATTACCTGGCCGCACAGTTTGAAACAGACGAAGTCTGCCATTTACTCCAGTCTATCGTAAAGACCAGCAAGTTTTTGGGATTAAATGCGAATCCAAAACTTACACTCGAGTCCTTAATGTTAGAATTACCACTTTCAGGAGGGCCAATTAACCATTATGCCTGACGTTGTTGATATTAGATTTAAAAAGGCCGGCAAAGCCTATACTTTTGATTGTGCAGAGTTTACCCTCAAACAGGGTGATTTAGCTGTTGTTGAAACGGTGAGGGGGTTAGAGGTAGGTAAAGTAATCGCCGTGCGAGCCCAAGAAGGTGAAACTCAACTGGAAAGTCCTTTAAAACCAGTAATCAGGCTTGCCACCGATGAAGATATGACACACAAGCATCATATATGCCAGTCTGAGTCTCAGGCTTTAGAGGCGTGTCGGGAACAGGTAAGCCGGTTGAATCTTCCCATGAAATGCCTCGGAGCCGAATATAATCTTGATGAGTCTCATGTAACCATATTTTTCAGCGCCGAAGGTCGAATTGATTTTCGTGAGTTGGTCAGGGAGTTAGGCCGGCAGTTGCATGTGCGGGTTGAGTTACGGCAAATTGGCCCACGGGATGAAGCGAAATTACTCGGAGGGTTCGGTCGTTGTGGTCGGGAATTCTGTTGTTCTAGCTATCTATCTGAATTTGAACCGGTATCTATTAAGATGGCCAAAGAACAAAATTTACCCTTAAACCCATTAAAAATATCTGGAGTTTGTGGTCGACTATTGTGTTGCTTGGGTCATGAGTACGAAGTGTATCGTCAGTTAAATCAGGAGCGTGCTGCCTGTGCTTGTCAGGCAATAGAGGCCAAACCGATGCCGGTTCAACCCAGCAGGAGACCGGTTAGGACGGCAGAGCCCGAAAAAGATTTACCTAATATCACCGACGATGACAACACGCTTGACATAATTGTCTCCCCGTTAAAAGAACCAGAGGCTACGCGGCCGCCGCGCAGACGAAGAAGAAAACGCTAAGGGATTTACCATAACTTTCACTCTCTTTTATATATTGTTTAAGTTTATTGGATTTACTGAGGTAACGGTTAATAAAAAAAGCTTCTCATTCAACATCGCACCAGTCTGAGCGAGGGGTTCTCGTTGCTCTGGATCTGGCAACAACCCGGACTACGAGCGGTTGGGATAGCCAGGATTCACTTGATGAATTGGAAAACCTCGTCAAAACTGCCGGTGGAACGGTGGTAGGAAGACTTACCCAACGGTTACCTAAGCCCTTAAAAACAACATATTTGGGCAAGGGAAAACTGGAAGAACTTGTAGAATTAAAACAAAGCCTTAATTACGAAACCGTTATTTTTGACGATGAATTGTCTCCGTTGCAACAACGAGTTTTAGAAGCCACCCTTCAGGTCAAGGTTATAGACCGGGTCGCCGTAATCCTTGATATATTCGCAAAGCACGCTGAAACCAGGGAAGGCCGTTTGCAAGTTGAACTTGCCCAGCATGAATACCTTTTACCCAGACTAGCCGGTCAATGGAGTCATCTGGAAAGGCTGGGGGCTGGGATTGGTACCAGAGGTCCCGGTGAATCCCAATTGGAAACAGACCGGCGCCTTATCCAACGAAAAATTGTCACGCTAAAACACAAACTTGATGATGTGAGTAACCAAAGGGAGCTATACCGTTCAAATCGCCGTCGCCAGGGCATACCTGTCGTTGCGCTGGTCGGCTATACCAATAGCGGCAAAAGCAGCCTGCTTAAAGCATTAACCAAAGCAGACGTCATTGTTCAGGATAAGATATTCGCCACTTTAGATCCGACAACTCGACGAATTTCATTGCCGGGAAATCGCCAGGTTCTTTTAACTGATACTGTGGGCTTCATCAACAAACTGCCTCCGGCAGTAGTTAATGCCTTTAATGCCACTTTAGAGGAACTTCAGGAGGCCTCCATTATTGTTCATGTTATAGACATAGCCGCGCACAACGCCCCAGAACATTGCCAAACAGTTGAATCGGTGCTATCCGACCTTAAAATATCCCAAAAACCGCGTATTACCGTTTACAATAAAATTGACCTGTTACCTGGCGTAGCCGGGGATTGGGACGAGGCAAAAGCTTTGAATGAACTTTCTGCTATTGTATCCAATCGTCCAGATAATACTGTATTAACTTCCACCGTAAAGCGTTGGGGTTTGTCAGACCTGATGGAAACAATAGCCGCTCTCATTTCATCTGATGAATAAAAAAGGAATTGTTAATTCAATGTTGCAATATAGGTTCGCACTATATATGTTATGTTAGATATCTCGCAAAAGACCCGTTTATCTGTTTACATAATCTCTATATATTTGTTTTCAACAAGTCTACCGGGTTTTACTTCGCCCAACCATCCCTTTCCATGCGGCGAGTTTAGACAACCCCTTTAATAGACTCGCGTCCGGTACTGTCAGCGACAGTCTGACATAACCTTCACCATGGCTACCGTAACCGTTGCCCGGAGTAACCACGACGCCAACCTGGTCCAGAAGCTCCGTAGCAAAAGAGGCCGATGTATATCCTGTGGGTACACGAGCCCAGATATACAGACTCGCTTTAGGGCTCTCTACTTCCAGCCCCATATCAGATAAAGTTTCCACAATTAAGTCACGACGGCGCTGATAAACCGCTGTATTTCTCGCGATATCCTCCTGAGACCCGGTTAAAGCCTCAATGGCAGCCATTTGTATGGCTTGAGGTATTCCTGAATCAATATTGGACTTGAAGCGTTTTAGTGCATCAATCATAGTCGCATTTCCAACTGCCATCCCGATACGCCAACCGGACATGTTATAACTCTTTGATAACGAGTGAAATTCTATGCCGATATTCTTAGCACCCGATGCCTGAAGAAAACTGGGGGGACGATAGCCCTCGAAGGCAATTTCCGTATACGGGGCATCATGACACACGGCAATGTCGTTTGCGTCGGCAAATTGGACAACCGAATCAAAATACTTTATGTCTGCTATAGCACCTGTCGGATTATTGGGGTAATTTAACCACAGCATTTTTGCCTTAGCCCGTACATTATCAGGAATACTAGGTAAATCTGGTAAATAGTTGTTGTCGGCGGTCAATTTCAGATAGTACGGTTCCGCATCGGCCAGCAATGTGCTTATGGCATAAACTGGATAAGCTGGATCCGGCACCAAAGCGATATCTCCAGGATTTAACATGCACCAGGCTATATGACCAATACCTTCCTTGGACCCAACCAAAGGCAATACTTCCGTTTCAGGATCCAGCATGACACCAAAGCGTTTCTGATACCATTGAGCAATAGCCTGTCTGAGTTCGGGTAAGCCTTCTGATTCAGGATATCTATGATTGGCCGTAACACTTGATTCCTGACAAATTTTATCAATTATCCTCTGAGGAGTGGGTAAATCAGGGTCACCGATGCCAAAACTGATTATTTCCTCGCCTTTGGCCCTCTTTTCAGCTATCTTTTTACTAATAGTCACAAAGAGATACGGCGGTAATTCTTTAATACGATTAGCAATTTCCATTTATAAACAGACCTTTCGTTGTTGAATTGTTGTGTCGCTATTATTGTTGCCATACACCAAAAAAGACGATTTCAGCTTTGCCTGTCAGAAACACTTCGTTGTATCCATCCCACTCAGCTTGGAGAAGACCGCCGGGTAGTTTAATATCCACCTTGCTGCCAGTGTAGCCTAATATCCAGGATGCCACCGCAACAGCACAAGCCCCGCTTCCGCACGCCAGCGTCTCCCCTACTCCCCGTTCCCACACCCGCATTTCTATCTTATCCGGTTGAATCACCCTTACTACTTCAAAATTGGTATGTACCGGAAAAATCGCGGCATTTTCTACCAATGGCCCATAAACGTCCAGAGGGAATTCAGTCACCGGATAATTGTTAAAATGCACTGCATGTGGGTTGCCCATTGACACAAAAGACAAGCTAAGTTGAATATCCCGCACATTAAGTGGATATTCGGTCGTCATATTACAAATTTGCTTTGCCTGCCCTTTCTCTACGACAACCGGAATATTACTGGTCTCAAAAACCGGCAACCCCATGCCTATTCTGATTTTGGTGCCTTCACCTTCTACTTTAATTTCGGCGTTTCTTATTCCCGCCATTGTCTCAACCGTCATGTGGTCACCACTGTGAATTCTTTTTTGATGCACATAATTTACCAGGCATCTTAACCCGTTACCACAGGCCTCTGCCTCAGTACCGTCACTGTTAAATATCCGCATCCTAAAATCGGCGTCATTTGATGGAAATAATACCAACAAACCGTCCGCCCCAACTCCAAAATGCCTTGAGCAAATATTTTTTGCCAGACTAGACCAATCTCGTTTGTTTTTGGAAGCCTCAATCAAGACAAAGTCATTGCCCACGCTCTGAACTTTAGTAAAATCCACTATTCCGTCCTTTTTTATCAAGGAATCGCTTAATTAAAACAACGGCGTCAGAAAAATAATCCGCTTTTATGTCAAACCAGTGTATCCGACAATCATTAAGTTTAAACCAGTTATACTGTTGCCGGACCAGCCTGTGGGTTTGTGTTTTAATTTTTGTTGCCATATCCGAAGCACTGACTCTATCACCCAGATATTCTAGCACTTCTCTATACCCAACGCTTTTGAAAGCGGCGGCACCACTCGTAAATCCAGCGCCTAAAATTGTCTGGACTTCGCCGACAAGACCTTTTTCTAACATTTTATCCACCCGCGCGTCAATACGCTGATATAGGGATTCCCGGTCAGTGGTAAGCCCTATAATTAAGGTCTGGTATGGCGGACTTTGAGTTGTCGGGTTATCGCGATTGTTATCATTACGTAAATACAAAGCGACTTCCAAGGCTCTAATGACGCGTCTCACATTTCTGTAATCAATTTTGCAGGCTGCATCAGGTGCAATCTCAGAAAGATATTTTTGCAAAGCTTCCGCCCCATCGCGTCGGGCTCGCTCCTCCAATGAGTGACGCAATTTCCAATCTGGGGCCACCTGAGGAACATTCCAACCCTCAATTGTTGCCCAGACGTACAACCCAGTTCCACCCACCATAAATGGTAACAAATCTCTGGATTGAATACCCCGGATCATCTCATGGGCTACATGCTGGTATTCTGCCAGATTAAAATCCTGATCCGGTTCAATCAAATCTAATAGATGGTGCGGTATACTTTCCATTTCTGCATCAGTGGGCTTAGCTGTCCCAATGGAAAGGAAACGATATAACTGTCTGCTGTCGGCATTTACTATTTCACCCGGAAATAAATGCGCCAGCTTAACCGCTAATTCTGATTTCCCACTACCGGTTGGGCCTACAATGGCAACAAGTTTGTTGTCAATCACTAAAAAGACACAGGCCTGGTAATATCCCCTATAGAGCCACTCGTTTAATAATACTGACAAATTGACTTGATTTAAGGCTGGCTCCGCCTACCAATGCCCCATCTATATCAGTCTTTGAAACATATTCAGCTATATTATCAGCGTTTACACTGCCACCATATAAAACCGGTAGCACTCCGGCCGCATCAAGGCCAAATAATTCCCCGAAAGTTCGCCGAATTAAAGACGCTACCTCGTTCGCTTCAACAGCACTGGCTGCCTGGCCGGTACCGATAGCCCATATGGGCTCGTAAGCGATCAATATATCCGGCAATTTCAGTCCGCTTAGCCCTCTTGTTAATTGAGTAATGATAACCTCTTCGGTTTGCTCGGATTGGTATTGTTCCAAATTTTCTCCAACACAAAATATTGGCTTTATACCCAAGTTGACAGCTGAGGCCAATTTTTTTTGGACGATCTCGTCAGTTTCACAGAAATATTGTCTTCTTTCAGAGTGCCCTATAATGACATACTGACAAAGGTCATGAAGCATCAAAGCCGATATTTCGCCAGTAAACGCCCCTTTTTCTTCATAGAATACATTTTGAGCTCCCAATTTTATCCGGGTATCAGTGAATAGTTCTTTGAGCTTTTGTAATGATATAAACGGTGGGCAAAGAATGGTTTCAACACTATCTATTTCGGACAGCTCAAACAGCATTTCACTGGCCAGCTCCACTGCCTCGTCAAGATTAGTGTTCATTTTCCAGTTAGCCGCGATAACAATTTTCCGCTTTTCCATATGCCTAAGCCCCGTATTTTTCCAATTTCATCGCATTCGCCATGGCAACAGGCATAATCTGACTGGCAGTCAAATGCCCCAGGCCACCGTACAAACAAGCTCTTTCATTAAACGAATTTACGTTATCAGGGCGACAAAAAGCCCCGCAAATCATTACCGGCACGGAATGCCAGCTGTGCCCTTTCATGACAGCCGGAGTAGAGTGGTCACCTGTTACCACCAACACATCCGGTCCCAGAGCTTGAATCTGAGGTATTACGCGGTCCAATTCTTCAATCATAGCGACTTTACGTTCAAACTTTCCGTCCTCTCCGGTAGCATCGGTCGGCTTGTAGTGTACGAAAAAATAATTGTATTTCCGGTAATTTTCAACCAGCGATTGGATCTCGTCTTGAACCGTTTGCCCGGTTCTGATAATATCCATGCCCACCACTTTAGCTAATCCCCGATACATCGGATAACTGGCAATGGCACAGGCTTTCAATTTATAGATTTCCGAAAATCCAGGTAAATCGGGCTTTTGAGAAAACCCCCTTAACACTAAACCATTGGCTGGGTGATGGTTTTTCAAAACATGGAGGGCCTTTTCTATGAACTGATTAGCAGCTTCAGCCATTTTTGAGCCATCAACAGCCAGTCTTTCAACGGTTTGTGGTCTAAATCCAACCCGCTGTGGATCCGAATCAGTAATTTTGTCCGTCAAGCCCTCTCCCCGAAAGACGACTATTATTCTATGGTCTTTAACGGCTTTTACAATAACTTCAACGCCTTCAACATCAATACCGCATAGTTGCTCAGCCAATGCTGTGCTTTTCCCTGTTGAAATTCGCCCGGCCCGGCGGTCAACGATAATTCCATTTTCATCCAAAGTACAAAAATTACCCCTTGCAGCTACGTCACCGTCCCGCAATTCAAAGTCAATGCCCAAAGCTTCCAGCACACCGCGACCGATATAATATTCCAGCGGGTCATATCCAAATAACCCTAGATGCCCAGGGGCACTTCCAGGGGTAATCCCAGGCATCACCGGATCAGACATCCCACAAATACTTATAGCAGCCAGAGCATCTAAATTGGGCGTGGCCGCGGTTTCTAATTCGGTTAAGCCGGTATCCGGATGGGGTATTCCCCCAATGCCGTCCAAAACCAACATCACTATTTTACTATCGGTTTCAACGGACAATGTCTGCAACAACGATAGTTGATCTTTCATACTTTCCTACCGGGATCACAAATCGTCTTTTTTTTCTGTAATACTTCCACACCGGGAAGCGCTTCGCCGGATAAAAACAGCATGGATGATCCACCACCGGTAGATACGAAGCTCATCTTTTCAGCCATTTTCAATTCAGCTACAATCTCGGCGGTAGATCCGCCGCCAATAATGGTGGTCGCATGCAAACGCCCTATGACTTCCGCCATAGCTTTAGTACCTTCGGAAAACTGAGGCATTTCGTAAATTCCCATGGGGCCGTTCCAAAATACCGTGCGACAACGTTCTAGCTCCTTGGTGAAGACACTGATAGTCAATAGGCCAATATCTACGATCTTTCCCAATGGCGGAATATTTTCAATAGGAACACACACACCCCTGGCATCCGGTGTCAGATCGCCGGTGACAATTACATCCCGGGGCAGTAACAATCTAATGTTATGACTTTTTGCTTTAGCCATGATTTTGGCGGCCGCTTCCAAATTTTCATCAACAATAGATTTTCCAACCTCGTAATTATTGGCTTTTAAAAAGGTTGCCGCCATTCCGCCGCCAACAAGAATTGTATCTACTTTATCCAATACGTTCTCTAATAACTTGACCTTATCGCTTATTTTAGCCCCACCGAATAACACGCAAAAAGGCCGATCCGGCTTTTCCAGAATATGCCCCAAAGAAATTATCTCTTTCTCAAGTAATAGTCCCGCATAAGCCGGCAAATATTCGGCAATTCCGACGATAGAAGCGTGATTGCGATGGGCTGTTCCGAAAGCGTCATCAACAAATATGTCTCCCACACTGGCTAATTGAGCGACAAATTGGGGATCGTTGGCCTCCTCCTCAGGATGGAACCGTAAGTTCTCAAGGACAGTTATATCCCCTCCAACCATAGCGTCAACCGCCTGCTCCACCTCCGGACCGACACTCGCTCCAACGAACCGTACTGGGTGGCGCATTATCACAGCTAGTCTCTCAGCGGTGATACTAAGACTCATTGACGGATCATAATGCCCTTCAGGTCGTCCCAAATGAGACATCAGGATAACCTTGGCTCCTCGTTCAACAAGGTATTCTATGGTTGGCACGGATGCCCTGATCCTGCCATCATCAGTAATCTGTCCGTCCCCATTAACAGGAACATTAAAATCAACGCGTACTATCACGCGCTTATTGTTTACATTAACATCCCGAATCGTCAATGTATCCATTTGATCTCCTGCTTTTTAAATGACCAGACAGCATCCCAATGCGACAATTATGAACCTATATGGTTAGAAATAAGATTGTTTTCCTGGTCGGTTTGATAGGATTGGTTGATAAAGGAAACAGCTTCTTGGTAAATTCCCCTGGCGTCCAGGTGGTAGTCCGCCCTTAATTGAGATTGCGTGCCATGTTTCACAAATTCATCCGGTATGGCCAGACATCTTAAGTCCACGTCCTTGATACCGGTGATTTCTAAAAACAAGGCAACCCGGCTTCCGAGGCCACCGCTCAGGACATTTTCCTCAATGGTGATCACCTTCTTGATTGATCTCGTCATCTCTCGCAATAAATCGGTGTCCAGCGGATTTATAAAACGCATGTTGATTATTGCCGCGTAATGACCTTGTTCCTCAAGCATCCCAGCAGCCTCGATCGCAGCGTTGACACTGGCACCGGTAGCCACAAAAAGCACATCCGAGCCTTCCCGGATTAACTGGGCCTTACCGATAGGGATCATCTTAAGTTCGCGATCCAAATTCAATCCGGTACCGGTACCTCTGGGATATCTGATAACCATCGGTTGCCCGCACTGGGTGGCAGTGTATAACATATGCTGTAACTCGTTTTCATCAGCCGGTGCCGCCACGATAAGGTCGGGAATCAATGATGTATAAGACAGATCAAATATACCCTGATGGGTTTTACCATCCTCGCCGACGATCCCTCCCCTGTCCAAAGCAAATATCACCGGCAATTTGGGAAGGGCGACGTCGTGTATAATCTGATCAAAGGCCCTTTGAAGGAAAGTAGAATATATCGCTACTATCGGAATCAGTCCTTCCGCAGCCATACCGGCGGCGAAGGTAACGGCGTGTTGCTCACAAATACCAACATCATAGACTCTTTGGGGCATATTCTTTTGCATCTGGCCCAGGCAATAGCCGTCAGGCATAGCCGCAGTGACAACCATAACTTTGGGATTATCTCCCGCCAATTTTTCAACAGTCGCGGCAAAAACCTCACTGTAGGAAGGTAAGTGTTGCCCGTGTCCATTCTTTTTCGGGCTGCCTTTGGGAGAAATGCCATGAAAATGCACCGCGTCGCTCTCCGCAGGGGCGTAACCTTTACCCTTAGTGGTCATAATATGAATTAATGAAGGTTTATGAGAATAATTTTTTGTTTGTTCCAGCGCCGCCACAATTTCTTCAATATCGTGCCCATCAATTGGTCCCGTATAAGCAAAGCCGAATTCTTCCCATAACGTCGTCGGCATCACCATCCGCTTTAAACTACCCTTGATTCTTTGTCCAAAATCCCACAGTCTAGATCCCTGCTTCGTTCTTTTTAGAATGTGGCGGCTTTTCTCACTGACCTTGTAATACCGTCGATCAAAACGGACGCGACTGAATATCTTGGCAACTGCGCCGACTGTTGGAGAAATTGACATCCCATTATCATTTAAAATTACAATCAGCCGTTTCCCCAAATGGCCGGCATGATTCAAGGCCTCCATTGCCATTCCACCGGTTATTGCTCCGTCACCGATAACGGCAATGATGTTGTGGTTTTGTTTTTGTGAATCACGAGCAACCGCCATACCGATAGCGGCAGAAATGGAAGTGCTGGCATGGCCGGCAGTAAAAGGGTCATGAGAGCTTTCATCCCGACAGGTAAAGCCGGACATGCCGTTATATTGTCGTAACGTTGCAAATTGCTCCCTGCGTCCGGTTAAAAGTTTATGGGCATAAGATTGATGTCCCACATCCCAGATTATTTTATCTGTTGGGGTAGTGAATACCCGGTGTAAAGCTATCGTCAATTCAATAACGCCAAGACTGGAGGCTAGATGACCTCCGTTGGCCGTAACCCGGGTAATAATTTCTTCCCGAAGTTCCGCAGCCAGACGGTCCAAATCCGCCCCACAGAGAGATTTAACATCTATTGGTGAATTAATTTTGTCCAGTATTTTAGACAATGAACCGCCTTTTCAAAGGGTTGGGCACAACGATTATACTAACAGCGCCCGATTGGTCTGTCAAGCTGGCACGTTCGTATTGACGCCCGTTATGAGCTTTGTTAGACTCCACAAAACATGGACATCCAACAGTACTTCTTAGACCTTGGATTCTCACCTTCACTGGTTATTTTTATTATTTCCACTTTACCCGTAGTTGAATTACGCGGCGCCATTCCCGTAGCGATTAATATCTTGGATTATCCATGGCTCGGCGCATATTTTTTAGCTATTGCCGGAAATATGTTGCCTGTTCCGTTCATTTTACAATTATTGTCCTGGTTTACGGAAAAAGTCAGGCAATATTCTTGGGGGGCGGCTTTCGTTGAATGGCTCTTTGCACGCACTCAAAAACGCAGCGGTATCATTTTTAAATATCGGAGCATTGGACTCGTAATGTTCGTGGCTGTTCCTTTGCCACTGACTGGGGCATGGACCGGCGCCATTGCAGCGGTACTGTTGGGAATGGGTTTCCATGCCGCTTTATTCTCTATTCTTACAGGCGTGTTAATCGCCGGAGTAATCGTCACTTGTTTGGCACTGCTGGGATGGGCCGGAGCCTTTATAGCCGGATTATTTTTAATTGGCATTTTCATATTTACGCGGCTAAAGAGTAGACCTTGACCCCCGATTTAAAGCGATGATAGTATAACCACGAGTCCCAGTAGCTCAGTGGATAGAGCGGCTGCCTTCTAAGCAGCGGGTCGCGGGTTCGAATCCCTCCTGGGACGCTTAATCAGTTTTATAATTATCGCCTATACACTCAGTAAATAAGTCTCGTCTAAAAGTCAGGCTTTTTACAAAAACTAAAATATCATGGACACCAGTCTTTGTTAGCGTTATAATACAATTATTATGGAAAGTAACGACAGAATTAAAGTATTGTTGGCTGACGACCACATTATTGTGCGCGAAGGTACGCGGGAGATGCTGGAAAGACAACCGGATATTCAGGTTGTTGCCGAAGCCAATGACGGAGTTGACGCGGTTGAACTTGCAAGGGTATATCGTCCTGATGTTATTGTCATGGATATAGCCATGCCTAATATGAACGGTATAGAGGCAACCCGGGAAATCAAGAAAATACTCCCCACAACCGCAGTGTTAATATTGACTGCCTATGATTCCGACCAATATATCATGGCCTTGATTGAAGCCGGTGCCGCAGGATATATGCTCAAAAATGTCCGCGGCAATCAATTGATTGATGCTATCAGGGCTGTGCATTCGGGTGAATCTATTTTGCAGCCATCCACGACCCGACGGGTGATTGACCAGCTCAACAAGAACAACCCGCCGGCTTCTGAGGCTACCGAGGCAGAGACAGATTCCATGTCTCACGCATTAACTGAACGCGAAATGGAAGTCTTGAAACTCGCGGCCAAAGGCGTCAGTAATCGGGATATCGCCTCTCAATTGTTCTTGAGCAGCCGTACTGTTCAAACTCATCTGTCTAATATTTTCAAGAAGCTCAATGTTGCTTCCAGAACGGAAGCAATCCTATATGGCCTAAAACGAGGGTGGTTCTATATGGAGGAACTACCCTGAAGAATAATTCTTCCACCCACTCTCCGGGCCGTAGCAGGCTTTCCTGGCAGCGACGGATTTTCAGGATATTTACCAACTTTCATTTATGGCTATTGCTTCTTTTGCTGATAGGTGGCTTTTTATTACAATATCCGCAACTCATACCTTTCGTTGATACTTTAGACCCTAATAGTTTTTTTGATTTAAGTCGCCACTCTTTCGGCCGATTAATCATGTTGCTACCGGTGACCTACGCCGCCTTGGTGTTTGGGATTCGCATCGGTCTCCTTGTGTTGCTGGCAGCTATTTCAATCATCGTCCCTAATCTTTTTATCTTAGAAATACCGATTACTGCCGATGACATCATTGAAATAATCGGCATCGTAATAATTGGCCTGGTAGTTAATCTTTGGTTGGAGAGCTACGAAACTGACAAGCATCACAGACAGATGGCCTACCTAAGACTGGAAAATGCCCAGCGTGAATTGCAACGCATGCAGCAAAATCTTCGGTTTTATCTGAAACAGATCACCATCGCACAGGAAGAAGAACGTCGCCGGATTGCGCAAGAACTACATGATGATACCGCTCAGGATTTGATTGCGATTTCCCGAAAAATTGACGGCTATATGTCGCTTCACCCCGCCCTGCCGTCTTCAGATGAAGCGTACTTTGAAGATGTTCACCAGCATTTAAATCGTACATTAAGCAGTGTACGTCGCTTCAGTCAGGACCTTAGACCCTCGGTATTGGATGATCTCGGCCTGATTCCGGCTATTGAATGGCTGGCTCCGGAACTGGACAAGCATTTTAAATTTAAAACTGAAATCCAGATTATCGGCAAACCCAGAAGGTTCCCAGTTGAAACCGAACTTGTGTTGTTCCGTATTGTGCAGGAATCTTTGCGTAATATTGGTAAACATGCGTTTGCCGACAAGGTATGGCTCACCATCGATTTTTCAGATCAGGCCACCTATTTAACCATTAAAGATAATGGTCGTGGGTTCAACCCTCCTGAACGTATCGGCGATCTGGCTGTCAATGGAAAACTTGGCCTAACCGGGATGCAGGAACGGGCACGACTGATTGGTGCCAATCTTAAAATTGATTCCGTTCCCAGTCAGGGTACCACCGTCACGGTTGAGTTACCCATGGCAACAGATTCCAAAGAGCACACCTACTAACCAAACGCCAAGATTGTAGCATTTGTGCCTGACTATGATATAATCCCTTATATTGAATGAGCGTTCAACCACATTAAGGAGGACTGGTCATGTCCACCAAATCACCGTTCCTGGAAGTACTTGATCTAATCAAAGAAAATGGTGGCGAGGCTCTGTCCCAATGCTTCCAATGCGGGACCTGTTCCGCCACCTGCCCCTGGCAGGACTATGTTTCATTTTTACCTCGCAAAATGCTGTTGGAAGCCCGACTTGGCCTGACCGATTTTGATTCCAGTGATATCTGGCGTTGCGTCACCTGTAATAAGTGTGTTCAACGGTGCCCCAGAGGTGTTCCTATCATTGATTTTATGCGTTCCTTGAGAAGAGCAGTCACCAGCCTGGGGATTGCCGAAGTACCTGTCGCGTTATCCGGTACCCTGCGAAACCTGACCGCCACCGGTAATCCTATGGGTGAAGCTCAGGAGAAACGCAACGACTGGGCTGATGGTCTTGGTATCAAACAGTTTGACGTTGAAACAGAATATCTTTTTTTCCCTTGTTGTGTGACGGCCTATGACCCAACCCAGAAGAATAGCGTCCGGATGATTGCTGACATTCTTTTAAAAGCCGGCATCAACTTTGGAATTCTGGATGGCTTGAATTGCTGTGGTGAAAGTGTACGAAAATGCGGTGATGAAGCCCTCTTTCAAAGCCTTGTTAAGGGCAATATGTCGGCAATTTCCACTCACAAAGTCACCAAAATAATCGTTAATTCGCCCCATTGTTATCAGGCCTTCAAAAACGACTATCCAGATTTTGGCGCCGGATTTGAAATTATTCATACCACCCAATTATTGTCAACATTAATAACAGGCGGCAGGTTAACATTTACCAAACCAATTAATGGTCGCATTGTATATCACGACCCATGTTATTTAGGCCGGCATAATAATGTCTATGATGAGCCCCGGACAATTATTAAATCGCTGCCTGGTACGGAACTTGTAGAAATGCAGGGCTATGGACCTGACAGCCTGTGTTGCGGTGGCGGTGGTGCCAGAATATGGTTGGAAACCCCAAAAAATGAACGTTTCAGTGACACTCGTTTGCAGCAGGCACTAGCCAGCGGCGCAAATAAATTGGTGACCAGTTGCCCATATTGCCTCTCTAACCTCAGAGACAGCAAACTGAATCATGCCCTGCCGGAGGATTTTGTGATACTGGACATCAACGAGTTAGTTGCAGAGGCTTTATAGACCTGAAGGAGGTTATTATGACCGACGAAATCCGTACCGGAGTTTATGTCTGTCACTGCGGGGTAAATATTGCCGGTATTGTTGACGTTAACGCAGTTGCCGAATATGCTGCATCATTACCCGGGGTGGCTGTTTCCAGAACTAACAAGTACACCTGCTCCGATCCGGGTCAGACAATCATCAAAGATGATATAAAAAAATATGGTCTTAACAGAATTGTTGTAGCCGCATGTTCTCCCTCCATGCATGAAAAGACCTATCGCAGGGTACTTGAATCGGCAGGAATCAATGCCTATTTGTTGGAAATGGCTAATATTCGCGAACATTGTGCCTGGGTTAACCCCGCCAAGCTTATGGCCACCACCAAAGCTCAGGATTTGGTCAAAGCAGCCGTAGCAAGAGTTTCTACTCAGCAGGCTTTAGAATCACCGCAGATAAAGGTTAATTCCAACACCCTCGTTGTTGGTGGCGGCATTGCCGGAATTACCGCCGCACTGGAGATTGCCGAGTCAGGCAATCAGGTCTTTCTGGTAGAAAGAAACCCAGCCATTGGCGGACACATGGCCCAATTAGACAAAACATTCCCCACTCTTGATTGTGCCGCTTGCATTTCCACACCCAAAATGAGCCAGACTGGGCAACACCCTAACATCTCTTTGATGGCGTATAGCGAAGTAACCAATGTTGGAGGACACGCAGGTAACTTCAAAATTCAAGTGAAACACAAACCTCGTTATGTAAACGAGAAGGAATGTAAAGGCTGTGGTGATTGCGCCGTGGCCTGCCCGGTAGCCGTCCCCTCAGAATTTGATTTAGGAATAGCCAATCGCAAAGCAATTTACCGTCCATTCCCTCAGTCGGTCCCTAATACTTACACAATTGACCGGCGCGGCATTTCACCCTGTCGCGCCGCCTGCCCTGCCGGCGTGAATGCTCACGGCTACGTTGCTTTGATCTCGCAAGGTAAATTCTCTGAAGCACTTGAGGTCCTAAGACGTACCATGCCCTTTGCCTCTGTCTGCGGGCGAGTATGTACTCACCCGTGTGAGACTGAATGCAGCCGTGCCGATATTGACTCCCCGGTAGCCATTCGCGCCTTAAAGAGATTTATCGGTGATTACGAAATAATCCACAAACGCCAACCCATCAAGTCCGTGGTTAATCGTAGTGAAAAAATCGCGGTTATCGGTACCGGACCTGCTGGCCTTTCCTGCGCCTATGACTTACTGAAACTGGGCTACCCAGTTACTCTCTTTGAAGCGGCAGAGAAGGCTGGCGGTATGCTTCGATATGGAATCCCATCTTATCGCCTTCCTGATGCGGTTTTGGATAATGATATTGATTACATCAAGGAAATAGGTGCAGTAATCAAGACAAATTGTAGAGTTGATTCGGTTCAACAGCTTAAAAAGGACGGATTTGAATCCATATTTCTCGCCTGCGGGGCCTGGCAAAACCAGCACCTTGATATTCCTGGTGAAACGGCTGGTGGCGTTTATTATGCCCTGGACTTTCTTACACGAGTCAAACAGGGCCAAATGCCGGCATTGGGGGATCGAGTTGCCGTTATCGGCGGTGGCAACGCAGCGATTGATGCGGCTCGAACAGCCCTACGGTCGGGCGCCGCCGAAGTCAGTATCATTTACCGTCGGTCACGCACCGAAATGCCCGCGATACCTGAGGAAGTACTGGCAGCTGAGGCAGAGGGAGTGAAATTTATCTTTCTCGCCACCCCGGTATCTATTAACGAAAGGGATCACAATATCAGTGGATTGCTTTGTATCCGGATGGAATTGGCTGAACCTGATTCCAGCGACAGACGCAGGCCGATTCCTGTGCCTGGGAGTGAATTTGAGCTTAAGGCTGATTCTGTCATCATTGCTGCCGGACAGTCGGTTAACAAGGCCGGATTGTCCGGATTAGACCTTGAAAACAACGGCACTGTCAGAGTTAACCCCTTAACACTGGAGACCAACATTGACGGCGTTTTTGCCGGAGGTGACGCCGTCACCGGCCCCGCCACGGTTATTGAAGCGATTGCCGTCGGCAAAGAAGCCGCAGTTTCTATTGACCGCTATTTAACCCGGCGTGATTTAACAATTAACCGGAAACCAAATGTAAATGTCACCCGCCCATCTGCCGGAGGGATCGCAAAAAAAGACCGAGTCCATGTTTCCCATTTACCATTTTCAGCCGGTTCTTTTGACGAGACAGCGCAAACCATTACTGAATCTCAGGCAATAGCCGAAGCCTCGAGATGTCTGAATTGCGCTGTATGCGCCGACTGTCGGCAGTGTGTCGCGGCATGTGAGCCTAAATGCATTAATTTTGACCAGCAGCCCGAAGAGTCTGAAATTGAAGCCGGTAATATTATCCTTGCTACCGGCTACGAAATGTTTGATCCATCGGGAATTGCACATTACGGTTATGGCAGATTGGATAATGTTATTACTGGTTTGGAGTTTGAAAGACTAGCCAATGCCTCCGGCCCCACCAGCGGTGCAATAGTGTTAAAGGACGGCAGCCAGCCGGAAAGTGTTGCTTTTGTGCATTGCGTCGGCAGCCGAGACAAGAATTACCATGAGTATTGTTCTCAAATTTGCTGTATGTATTCATTGAAACAGGCTCACATCGTAAAAGAACGTACCGGCGCTCAAGTATATCAAATGTATATTGACCTGCGTTGTGCCGGAAAAGGCTATGAGGAATTTTCCCACAGGGTAACCGATGAAGGGGTTGCCCTTATTCGTGGTAAGGTCGCTGAAGTTACCAATCACATTATTGGAGACGAAACACCCGGGAAGCTGATAGTCATCGTGGAAGACACCCTTCAGGGTCAGGTACTGCGCGTACCGGTGGATATGGTCGTGCTGGCTGGCGCAGTAGAACCTCAAAAGGACACGGAATCTGTAGGCCGCCTGTTCGGAGTCTCCCGCGGCGCAGACGGCTTTTTTATGGAACGGCATCCCAAACTTGACCCGGTGGCCACCATGAATGACGGTGTCTTTGTCGTCGGATGTGCCCAAGGACCCAAGGATATCCCGCAAACCGTTGCTCAAGCCCAAGCAGCAGCGGCTCGTGTGCTGGCAACCATTGGTAAAGGGTATATTACTCTGGAACCATGCGTCTCGGAAGTTATTGATGACAACTGTGACGGATGCGCGTACTGTATTGATCCTTGCCCCTATAATGCCATTACCCTTATTGAATACTGCAGAAACGGTGACATTAAAAAGACAGTTGAATCTGATCCGGTAAAATGCCGAGGTTGCGGGGTTTGTATGGCTACCTGCCCTAAAAAAGGGATTGTCGTTAAAAACTTTACCACCGATCAGTTAAGCGCTATGGTAAACGCAATATTGAAGCCATAATCAAGTTTGTTTAACCGTTTAAATTTTCTGCGGTTTGACCTTTGGATGATTTCGCGTTACCATCATACAGGTATAATACATGATATTAAGAGGAGAATAGTATGCCGCTTGAAATTACTGACGATACTTTTGATGCCGAAGTCGTTAAGTCCACACTACCAGTTCTGGTGGATTTCTGGGCGCCTTGGTGTGGTCCCTGCCGTATGGTAGGCCCGATCGTGGACAAACTTGAGGAGAAATACAAGGAAAATTTCAAATTCTGCAAAATGAATGTGGATGAAAACCAGAAGACCGCAGGACAGTTCCGCGTCATGTCCATCCCGACTCTGATGTTTTTCAAAGACGGTAAAGTTGAAGATACCGTTGTTGGTGCAGTGCCGGAAAGCACCCTTGAAGAAAAAATCAATAAACTGGCTTAAGTAGATAATTTAAGAAAATAAAGGAATGGCGGCTTTTTTGTGCCGCCATTCCTTTATATATCGTTTTCCGTTTAGTCAGATGCTCTTTATTTTACCTTGAGTGGAATACCGGCTACCATTAAATAAACCTCATCGCAGGCATGTGCCAGCATCTGATTCGCCCTCCCCAACACATCACGGTACATACGAGTTGCGGCCCCAATCGGTATAATCCCCTCACCGACTTCATTTGTCACAATAATAAATGAGGCAGATTCCTTATTCATCACCTCAATTACTGAATTGACTTCGGCGCGGACATCGCATTCAAAACTGTTTTCATCTAAATCCTCACCGCTGACGGCCATATGCTGACAGAGCACATTGGTTACCAGAAGAGTGATACAATCTAAAATCACTACACTGTGCTTCCGGCTTTCTCCCTGTATGTGGGTACCGACACCGCGCGTGGCCTCAAGTGTATGCCAATGTGATGGCCTGGATTTTTTATGAACTTCAATCCGGCGCCTCATTTCATCATCGCCGGCCTCTGCGGTTGCCACAAATAAAACGTCACCCCCGGCTTGTTTGGCCAGTTCCTCCGCAAAGTTGCTTTTACCTGAACGAGCCCCGCCAATCAACAAGATGGTTCTGTGACACATATTTATTTTTTATCCTCAAAATATTTCCAGTGGGCCATATCGTTGAGCTTTTCCAGTACACTACCATTAGGATATATACTTAGTGCACTCACAGAAGATCGCGACATGGTAAACTGCCAATGATGGCTGACTGATACCCCAAGTAAATGACATACCATTATCCGCAATGGACCTCCGTGCCCTACCACCATAACGGTCTCATCACTTTGGTGTCCTTTCAGTCGCTCTAAAAATTTCAGGGTCCTGTCGTATAACTCATGGAAACTTTCTCCATCAGGAAAGCATAGATCCTGACTTCCTAGCTGCCAGCTTTCGGCAACATCGGGGAACTGCAAGCGGGCATCATTGAACGTGAGCCCTTCAATAAGCCCAAAATTAACTTCATTTAATTCCGGTGCCTTCACGACAGTTACGCCATGCACGCCAGCGATAGTATTTGCCGTTTTAACTCCGCGTTTCAAAGTACCGGAGTAGATGGCATCAATTTTAATTTCCGCAAAGGATTGTTGCAGTGCTAAAGCCTGCTGCTGTCCCTTTTCGGATAAATCAATGTCCGTTGCGCCATAGCATTTGCCGGAATCATCAGTGGCTGTATCACCATGTCTAACCAGAATCAATTTCAACCTTAAACTCCTACAACCAACTGTTGAAAGAGAATAACACGACTAAAACCAGAACGGCAAACTCGCTAAACTCGTTTATCGTGCCGTAGCTATCACCGGTTAACCCTTGAAACTTGCCTTGAAAAAAGCGGGATAAAGCAATGGTTAGCAACCAGATAAATGCGAACAGCACCAAACCCCGCCAGCCCCCTGCCAAAACCGCGATGATCAATGCCGTTACACTTGCCATCAACAAAACAGCACGGCCGGAACCATCCTTCAGGGATTTTCCCATACCCTGTTCCCGGGCATAAGGAAAACTAAAGACGGCATAAACCATCGCCCATCGGCTGAGTACCGGCATCAAGACCAACGCTGAATACATAACATTATCAGGCAAACTAAGTAGCGCGGCATATTTCAGCAACAGCAGCACCACCACCACGACAACGCCGATGGCGCCGACTCCCGGCTCTTTCATTATCTGTTTGCGTCTTTCGGGTGAACGATGCCCTCCTGCCAAACCATCAAAGGTATCCACCACTCCATCCAGATGCAAGCCACCGGTCAGCATGACCATACTTCCCAGCAGCATAGCATCTACCAGCAGTTCCGGCAGGAATTGGCTGTACAGCCAGTACAGCGCGCACAGAATAGTCCCTATAAGCAGACCTATAACAGGATAATAAACCAATGACCGGGCAAATTGCTCCTGACTTAGGGGACGGTCCCATTCTTCTTTATAAAACGGGACTGGTACGCTGGTTAAAAAACGCCAGGCTGCGAGAAAAGACTTCATTTATGCCTACTCCTCATTATAAGGGTTGAGCTGCTCTTACTCGGATTCCGAAACGCCGGCTTCGCCGAATGTTGCCATTTCCGCCAGTATTTTAGCGGAAGTCTCAGCAATAAAGATACCTATGGCGGCTCCGGTACCTTCACCTAATCGCAAGTCTAGAGTAACAATGGGCTTTAGACCCAATTTTTCGGCCATAATACGATGCCCTGGTTCCACCGACAAGTGTCCAAGCAGCATATAGTCTTTGGCTTGTGCGCATAAACCTTCGGCGATAAGTGCCGCTGCTCCGGAGATAAACCCGTCAACAACCACCGGTACCCCGCGGGCGGCGGCACCCAAAATTACCCCGGCAATACCCCCGATTTCAAAACCACCAACTTTGGCTAACACGTCCAGTGCGTTATTAGCGTCCGGGTCGTTAAGAGTAATGGCCTTTTCAATCACGCCGATTTTATATTCCAGCTGTTCGTCAGAAAGTCCGGTGCCTCGCCCGGTGACATTTTTTACGCTTTGGCCTGTCATAACGGCACAAATAGCCGCTGAAGGTGTGGTGTTGCCGATGCCCATATCCCCGGTACCCACAATATCCAGCCCTTTATCAATTTCAGAATTAATCACCTCAATTCCGGACTCAATCGCTTGAATAGCCTGAGCCTCAGACATAGCGGGGCCCCTGGCGATATTTGCGGTACCCCTGGCAACTAGTTTATTGACTATGGGAATTTCCGCTGGCAAATCTCCGGCTACCCCCATGTTTACAACCACTACCCTGGCCCCGATCTGACGGGCAATTACATTGATTGCCGCACCACCGTTGACAAAATTCAGCACCATTTGCGGGGTAACTTCCTGGGGATAATTCCCTACTTTTTCAGCAACCACTCCGTGGTCCCCAGCCATGGTAACCACTGCTTTATTTTTGATTTGCGGAATAGCCTTGCGTTGAATACCAGCCAATGTAATAGATATTTCTTCCAATCGGCCCAACGCACCTTGGGGTTTGATCAAAGTATCCTGTCTCGCGGATGCCTTGCGCATGGCTTCTTTGTCCAGTGGTTTGATGGACGCCAGCGTTTTGTTAAGTAGTTCTCCCATTCCTTGACTCCTTTAATATATTTTATATGCCGCATACTTGAATAATTGACATGAATTTAAACCAAAATACTACTTAAACCAGCCGTCCCAGTGTATTTAGCCTTGCCATCTTCTTTGTTTCAATCTAAAGAAAAATCCCCAAACTGGAATCCAGTTCAGGGATATAAATGCAATAATCCCCGAACCTTCTCCGGTCCAGGGATTTACCATCTCCCGAACCCTTCCTCGAGGGCTTTAACACTACGGCAGGTCTTCTGACTTCTGGCTCAAACCTACTACCGGCGCCTTCCCACCTTCCTGTTGGAAAGCAGTGGCTGTTTGCCGTTTTCGTCACCAGTCACAGCGGCGGGACCGCATCCGACTTTCGCGGATTTCCCAATTAAGCTCTTACGAGCGCCGTAAGCCCGATATTCAATTAATAATCATTTTAATGAAGACGTTATATCATGTCAACATTTACTAACAGGAGCCTGCAGAGCGTTCACCAGTTTGCGGCATTCAGGCATAGTCCTTGGCGCGATACGCACATATTCAGAAAGCCCAAACGAAGTACAGTCACGCACAATAATTCCATTTTGCAACAGCCTGGCGCGAAATTGGGCCGCTTTTCCAACCTTCACTAAAAAAAAGTTGGTACAGGAAGACAAGGTTTTATGTCCAAGAGCTTTAATTTCAGAAAGTAGATAATCCCGATTAAGACGGATTTGGCGCTCACTGCGCTGAATGTAAGCACCATCATTTAATGCTTGTAATCCAGCCTTCTGCGCAACCGCATTAACATTCCACGGCGGTTTAACTTTATCCAAATTTTCAATAATTTCGGAATTGCCCAAGCCATAACCCAAACGTAACCCTGCCAATGCAAAATCCTTGGTCATACTGCGTATAATCACCAGATTATGGTGACGGGTCAGTAATTCAGCCGAATCCCATGAGTCGCGAGTAAAGGCGATGTATGCTTCATCAATAACAACCAGACCATCAGTGCCGACACCGTCAATTATTGCCTCAATTTCTGCCCCGGAAAGATATTGTCCTGTGGGATTATTAGGATTACAGATAAACACAACTTTCGGTTTTAATTGAATAGCAATTGCCCCACATCGTGCTGAATCAAACTTGAATTGTGTGCTTTCTTCCGCCCAATACTCAATTATTTCCGCGCCGGCAATTTGACAGGCCGTCTCATATTCACCGAAAGTCGGCTTCAAGATTAACGCCTTATTTCCAGGGCCTAAGTAAGCCTGCGCTATCAGCCGGATAATTTCCATACTGCCGGCACCGACAACAACATTATCCTCTGTCAGCTTATTCCGGGCTGCGATAAGACGCCGTAATTCGGTAGAATTTGAATCCGGATAATGGTCTATCACCACATCATTCAGGTTGAAGTTTAGGTTAAACGGATACGGGTTTGAATTTGAACTAAAATCCAAAACGTCTTCGGGTTTGATTTTTAGACGTTCTAATTCGGCAAAATCAGGCCCGCCGTGATAGCAACGTCTCAATACTGATATATTGGGCTTAGCCGACAGCAATAATAACACCCCCTGCCGCAAAACATATGACAAACCAAATCAAAGTGGCTCCATTAATCAATCTTAGTGAGTCATCAATAATCCGAGTGGTCATCAGTCTATTGGGGTCTCCAAGCTTATAATGACCTATTTTCTCAAATTGAACTTCCAGTGCGCCAGCAGCGGCAGCCATTGGCCAACCGGCATTTGGGCTTTCGGTTTTACAATTATCGCGACGGGCGATTTCCAGCGCACGACGCGCTGACATACCGCTAATAACAGATGACAATATGATCAAACCGGCGGTGATACGCGCGGGTATAAAGTTAAGCACATCATCTAACCGAGCCGGAAACTTTCCAAGAAATTCGTACTTGCCGCGGTAGCCCACCATGCTGTCAAAAGTGCTTACCACCCTGAATCCCAGTGCTCCAGGTACACCGAAAATAAGAAAATAAAACAACGGCGTAACCACACTGTCGCATAAGCTTTCTGAAACGGATTCCGCAGTAGCTGATACTAAATACGGCTCAGATAATTTTGACGTGTCCCGGCTTACAAGTCCCCTCAGATCAAACCGTGCTTCACCCAGCTTCCCTGACTCTAGCTGTTTTTTGATGCCTAACGCTGTTTTACGTAAATAGAAAAAACAAAAACTGACTTTTAAAAGTAAACCCGCAACCGCTATAAACAACCAATAATTAATATCTTTCAGCCAATCCAGAAACAATATTAAGGCAATGACCACCCCTGCAGTCAGCAATAAGGTTATAACAATACCGTAAATAAACTGATAGACTTTCCCCCCAATAAATGCGAAGCGTTCTAAAAAAGAAATCGCCTTACCCACCCAGGCCACGGGATGAACCTGGTTAGGAGGATCACCAATAGTGAATTCAATCACCAAGGCGACTATCAAAATATAAATAATATCCAAACAATACCCCTTATCAATACAAAGGCTTACAACGCCCGGTGATGTTTATGACGTAGCTATTACAGCGCCGCGCCATTTTTTATTCTCCCTTTGTGTCCCCGTTAACGCAAGTAAATACTAAATTACCGCTTTTTTTATCGGCAACCATCACCGTTTTTTACATTACCGACCCGAGGCAACACTGCTGGTAATCCAGTTAAAGGATGTTCATGAACATAACTACCGGGACCGTAAACCTGACAAATATTATCCGTCGTAATTACCTCTTGGGGTGACCCAAAGGCGTAGAGTTCCCCACGACGAATAAGCACCAGTTTCTCACAATAATGAGCTGCCAGATTCAGGTCATGAATGGCTGCGATTACCGTCAAATGCCGGCGGTGGCACTCCTCTTTGATCAAATCCAGAACTTCTATCTGGCGGCCAATATCCAGATTGGCGGTTGGTTCATCAAGCAGGATGCCTTCAGTTTCCTGCGCCAAAGCTCTGGCGATCAGGACACTCTGAATTTCACCACCTGAAAGCTCGGATATTCTTCTCTCTGCAAATTGTTGTACACCCGCCCTCTCCATGGCTTCCCAGGCAATAGCAAGATCTTTCTCACTTTCATATTGAAATGTGCCTAAATGAGGGTTTCTACCCATCAGTACAATTTCAAATGCAGTGTACGCGCTTGGCAGCCATGGCGTCTGCGGCACTACACTTATGAGTCTGGCTAGTTCTCTTCTACCAAGCCGGGAAATGTCACAGTTGTTGGCTGTGATCCTACCCCGTATCGGCGACAAAATCCGGCTTAGTGACTTGATTAAAGTTGATTTCCCCGAACCATTCGGGCCAACTAATCCAACCATTTCACCAGGGAGCATGCGAAAACTCACGTCCCTGACTACTGTGTTTTCGCCATAAGCCAGTGATATTTTTTCTAGTTCAATGGTCAGCATAATTAAAATAGCACCTTAGTACGTTTTCGCAATAGATATAGGAAGAATGGAGCGCCGCTAATCGCCGTGATAATTCCGATGGGGATCTCCGTTGGAGCCAGCAAAGTCCTGGCAATGATGTCTGCCACTATCATAAATATTGCTCCTACTAAGGCAGAAAGCGGCAATAAAAATCTGTGATCCGGCCCCCATACCAACCTCACGGCGTGGGGAACAATAATTCCGACAAACCCGATGATCCCGACAAAAGAAACAGCAGCTGCAGTGATTAGGGTGGAAACGGCAAGCAAGATAATTTTTACCTTTTCAACGTCAATGCCTAGTTGTTTAGCCTGTTCTTCACCAAGTTGCATTATATTCAATGCCCGTGCAAATAGGAATATTATGGCAACACCAATCACGATTATTGGCCACGTAATCTTAACTTCAGTCCATTGACTTGAAGAAAAACTACCCATCATCCAAAAAATAATACCATGAATCTTGTCACCGCTAATGGTAATAAGATATGAAACCATAGCTGAAAAGAGAGCTCCCATAGCGACACCTGCCAATATCAGTGTCGTCACCGGTATAACCCCACCAACTCGGGCCAGTATATATACAACGCCCACGCTGACCAGTGCGCCGATAAAAGCAAATATTGGAACTACGCCCGCAGTGCTTCCAAAAATCACTATTGGGAATAAAAATCCTAAAACCGCTCCGAGCGCCGCACCCTGAGCTACACCAATCAAATAAGGATCAGCTAAAGGGTTTCTAAATAATCCTTGATATGAGGCGCCCGCCACCGCTAAAGCTACACCAACAATACAGGCAAGCAGCACCCTTGGCAACCTGATGTTAGTAATAATGACCTCGAACGCCGGAGGCCAGGTTGGCGTAATATCTATGAATGGTAATTTGGAAAACAATATACTGAATGTTTCATTAAACGGAATACTAACACTGCCCAGTGTGGTAGCAAAAACACCCACCAATACCAGAATGATAAATAAAAAGCCAATCGCCAGCGTTCGGCTTCTCCAGGTTTTTGAAATCGCCGCTGCTCTTTCCTGAACGTCAGATATATTCAAATATTCGTTTCCCTTATTAAGTTTGAAGATCAGGATTGGCTTACAAAGGCCAACCCTGATTTTATTTTAACTGAAAAGCTCCGGATGAAGCATCTTTGCTAATTGCTCAAGTGCATCAACCACCCGCGGTCCGGGCCTTCCAACAACGTCCGAGATTACCCCGTAAATCTGGCCATTGCTTCGAGCATCTACCCCGGCTAATAATGGCTCGGTTTGAGCATAAATCAATGGCCCATCTTCACCGGAACCCATTCCAATTTGGGCAATTATCGCCTGAGGATTGTATCCTATAACTGTTTCCAGACTTACTTTTGGATATTTTTCTTCAATATCACCCGAAATATTCAACCCGCCGGCAGCCCCAATCAGACTATGAATAAAAGAAGTTGCACCAATGGTCTGCAACGGATCGTGCCAAACAATATAGAAGGTTTTAGTTAATTGCGACTGACTCAATGTCGCAGTCTTGTTAACAACAATATCAATTCTATCACGAAGAGCCTTAACCAATGGCCCGGTAGTTGCATTCACATTTGAAACTTTCCCCACCAATTCCATTGCCTGCATAACTTCATCAATATTATTCGGACTGACAGCAACCACCGTAAAATCAAGACCTTCAAGTTGAGGAATTACTTTCCCCGCGTGGATGTTAGCGGCAATAATGAGATCTGGTTTTGCGGACGTTATAAGTTCAACATTAACGGTGGAAAAGCCGCCGACCTTCGGTTTGTCCTTGGCGGCTTCCGGATAATTACAGTAAGTCGTAACGCCTACCAGCCTGGACTGCAATCCTAATGCATACACGATTTCTGTATTGCTGGGCGCCAATGAAATAATCTTTTGCGGCTCGGATTTTATCGTTACAGAACGCCCCAGTTGATCAGTAATAGTAAGCGGATAGGTTGTGTCGGCATACACCTCCTCCGGTTCCCCCGCTTTACACCCCGTCAAAGCGCTGACGCCAATGACTGCGATAAGCACTGTAATGATCGAAATAAGATATTTTGGACCTTTCATGTTTCCCTCCTTGGAATCATATCGTTGGCTTTAGCATGACCTACTAACGGTTACAGCAGGCGGTTCTTTCCCAGACTATCACCGGAATTCCATCAGCAAAGACATAAAAACGACCCGGACATGGAACGCTCGGTTATTTTTCATGTATCAGGTGAACAATTCCGGATGCAATAATTTCGCCATCTGCTCAAGACCTTCAACCAATCGTGGGCCTGGACGACCGGTAAAATCATCATTCATACCATAAATAGCCCCGTTGATTTTGGCTTCAGTCGTATCCAATCTGGTATCGGTAAGGGCAAACTGGTAAGCATAATCGCCCATTGCCTCACTCGCGGAAGCCAGTATTATTTGAGGATTACGGCTAATTAGCTCTTCAAGCTGAACTGCATCGCCTTGATTTTCAGCAAAAATATTGACGCCACCTGCGGCTTCTATCAAAGCAGACCCGATCGCATGACCGCCATAAACGTACATCGGCTCAGGCCAGATGATATACACCGTCCGTGGTTTGTTTGCGGTTGTTAGTCCACCGGTTTTGTCGGTTACTGCCTTTACTCTGGCTTTCATATCAGAAATGATTTGTTCAGCATTTTTAGAAGCACCAGTGACTTTTCCAATAAGCTCTATTGATTCATATACATCTTGAAAACTCGCCACGCTGGTGCCTTTTACGACAACGACAACGGTTTTCGGGAGCAGTTTGGTTAATGTATCGACAACGCCTAATTCAACTGCTGAAATATCAGCTAGTATTAAATCAGGTTCAGCAATAACAATTGCCTCGGTACTTAACCCAGATAATGTACTACCTACCTTTGCTTTACTGGTTGCAGCGGGCGGATAGTCACTATAATCATCTACCGCAACAACTTTATCTCCTAAGCCAAGTGCAAAGACAATTTCCGTATGACTTGGTATTAATGACACGATCCTGTTTGGAATCTCACTAACATTCAATTGTCGCCCGGCATGATCTGTAATAGCTCCGGGGGCGTTTTCACTACTACACCCAACTAACACAATAGCCACAAGCATCGACGCCGCCAAAACACTCAATACCTTAAATAGCCTGTGTTTCACCCTTGACTCCCATAGTTTTTTCATGACCTATCCACCTTCCTTAATATATTTGAATCCAAATAACTGTCAGACTCTGTAATTACTTGCATATTTTGACCCGCTTAAAGTAGTAAGACATATTTTATCAAGTAGTCTTGTTTTATATAAGGTCTATTTGCGTATAATATAACGCAATACGACCGTGATGTCAAGCAACTTTGGGGGGACTATTTACGTTTGAAGTAGGATTTTACTAATTCAATACCGGCGTCACCGGTACAAAGTGGTTGAAGCTCACGACTGTCGTCTCTATAGACGGTAATCCCTTTTAGTCCTGATTCATACGCCATATTAAAAACTGACGCTATATCTTGCCGTGTAGCCTCTTTTGGAAAATTAACCGTTTTAGAAACAGCATTATCTGTGAATTCTTGGAAAGCAGCCTGAATTTTAACATGCCATTCAGGACTGACCTGGTGAGCGGTTACAAATACACTTCTAATGTATTCTGGAACATCCTTCTGCTCATGCAGGTGGTTGCATGTCACCAACCGATGCAATAGATCCAGCGAACACACCCCTGCTTCTTTGGCCGCCTTTTCAAAATGGGAATTAACCTCAAGTAGATTCTCCCCATCTAAAATATTACGCACAAAAACCGCGGCAAACACCGGTTCAATCCCACTGGAACACCCGGCAATAATGGACAATGTACCTGTCGGCGCCACTGTTGTGCAGGCGGCGTTGCGAATCGGTTCACCACCTTCAACGTCAAAGATGCTGCCCTTGAAAGCTGGAAAGGCGCCTCTCTCCCTGGCTAATTGCCTTGAGGTTTCATGAGCTTTATCCCGAATAAACCGCATCACCTCCCGTGCGATTCCCACGGCACGGTCGGAATTGTAAGGAACACCCATTTGATACAACATATCAGCGAATCCCATAACGCCGAGTCCGATTTTACGCGTACGTTTGGTCATCTCTTCTATTTTGGTAATCGGAAATTTATTTACGTCAATAACATTATCCAAAAATCTAACTGCCAGCGGTACAACATCGCTTAAGGTGTCAAAATCAACCCCAATCTTGTCGCCGTCATTCTTGACCATTCTTGCCAGATTGATGGAACCCAAATTACATGATTCGTACGGCAGAAGTGTTTGCTCACCGCAACCGCTGATTATTTCAATCCGTCCCAGTTGGGGTGTGGGATTAGCCGCATTAATCTGGTCAATAAATACGAATCCAGGGTCACCGGTCATTCAGGCTTGATCAACTATCCTGTCAAAAACAGCCTTTGCATTCAACCATCCGGATATCTGTCCATTTCGCGGATTAATCAGCGGGTAGTCCTGACGACTCTTTACCCGTCGCATAAAATCATCGGTAACCGCAATAGAAATATAAAAATTAGTGAGGGACAAAGGATCGGCCTTGGCTTTAATAAAATCCATTATATCCGGATGGTCAACTGGTAAAACTACCGAATTACAACCTCGGCGAATCCCCCCCTGCCGCACATAATCAGCGGCTTTAGAAAAAACGTCAATGAGTGCCACCGGACCGGTTGCAGCTTCAACCCGGCCGTCGACCATATCGCCGACCGGCCTGACATGGGCAAAGGAAAACCCGGTGCCACCGCCGCTTTTATGAATTAACGCCGTGTATTTGACGGCATCAAATATCGCCTCAATAGAATCTTCAACCGGTAATACAAAACAGGCTGATAATTGTCCGCTGGTCGTCCCCGCATTTAAAAGTGTTGGGGAATTTGGTAAGAACAACAAACCGGTCATAATCCGATAAAATTCGTCGGCGATAGACCTTACACATGTATCAGAAGAATATTTACGTTCAGCGGCGGCGACGGCGTCAGCCACTCGGCGAAACATTTCAGCGGGAGTTTCAACCACTTCCCCCCGGCTGTCTCGCCTGAGATACCGTTTTTCCAAAACACGAAGGGCATTAGGCGTCAGATTCAAGAGACTGTCAATGGCTGGCGCTGCCATTAATAAACCCTCACCGCCTTGTCCCCAATACGTTTCATATCAAGCGTAAGTATGGTGACATTGTCCATATGTTTTTTGGCTCTTTCAGCGGCTATCTCAACTTCTTCGTTTGTTGCCGCCCGCCAGGGACATTCCGGGACCGGAAAATATGCGTCAATACGGAATGAGATATTAGGATCAACTGAGGCGACGAATTGGGCTACTCTTTCAACCTCGTCAGCCTCAATAAGTTCTGGAATATAGACCACCTCAGCGTGAAGGTTCTTACCTGCTTTGGCGATTGCCTCAAAATTTTTCAAAGCTGTCTTATTAGATCGCCCTGTATATGCCTTAAAAACATCTTCAGAGTAAGCCTTTAAGCTGAATATAACTTGATCAATATCTTCCAAATTCGGCATAACCATGCCGTTGGTCAGTAAAATATTGTACGAATTCCACTTTTCATGGAGTTCCTTCGCCAGTTGAGGCAATTCCGGATCCAGGGCGGCTTCAGTCCCCATAAACACCGCGTATTTAATCTCCAGCGGTTTCAGGTAGGCTATTACTTCGTCATAGGACAAAAATTTGTCCGGTGGTGCCTGTCGTTCACGGTTTTTAATATCTTCCAACGCATCGTCATATAAGCCAAAATCATATAGTTCCCAGTTGGTATAACAGGCGCGGCAATCCAGTGTGCATTTTGTCCAGATATGAATATCCACAGAACCATAAGATGGTTCATAAGCAATATGATATACCTTCAACAGTCAACTCCTTCACGAGATGGGAACTTGCCGCCCCCGTATTCAGAAATTAGTTTTAGAATAAATATGTATCTAAAGTTTAGATTAGTTTGCTCCGGGGAATTATACCATAAGTTACACATATTAACATCATCTGAGCCCGTATTACGGCAATTTTTAGATAATCACCTTTAGCCCTTATAATTGGGGTAGCCAATGAACGATTTAAACTTGTTGATTGCCTTCGGAGGCGGAGTAGTCGCCTTTATTTCTCCGTGCGTTTTGCCAATGATTCCAGTCTATCTGGTGATCCTGGCTGGCCCCGAATTCCTGGATAATTCGTCGCCTGTTAGCAGGCAGGTGCGTCTTTCTATCTTTAAACATGCTGTGGCATTTATCGCCGGATTCAGCATTATTTTTACAGGTCTGGGGTTCATTGCTGGTATTTCCGGCAACCTGATAAGTCCTGAATCTCCCGTCATACGATATATTTCTGGATTTATATTCTTTGTGTTGGGAACTTTCATGCTAGCCGCCATTCGTTTCCCCCAATTAAATTTGGAAAGGCGAATTCATCTCCCCGCTGGTCGCCAGGGTTTGCTTCGGTCCTTTGTTACCGGGACGGTTTTCACTCTTGCCTGGACGCCGTGCGTCACACCGGTACTAGGCAGCATTCTGACGTTGGCGGTCGGCGGCACTGATGTTTACTATTCCACCGGGCTGCTGATGCTCTTTTCGTTAGGGATGGGTATCCCACTATTAATCATCGCTTTTTTTGCCGGAACCGCCCTTTCTGCCATCCGGCGTTTTAAAGGTATCTTCATTTGGCTTTATGCTGCTGGAGGCCTAGTATTGGTGCTTACCGGGTTGTTAATATTGACCGGCAAGTTAAACCTCCTGTCGGTGTAAACAAGGAGTGTAATTTGAAATTAAAGCTGTCTATCTATCTTTTTGGTATGATCACCCTTTTATTTTCTGGGTGTAGTAATAAGTCAATTGATGCCACACCGGCAAACTTTTCATTGTCGGATTTATACGGCAATGCCACCTCGCTCAGTCAGTTTGCCGGCGAACCGGTAATCATTAATTTTTGGAGACTGGACTGCCCGGGATGCATTAAGGAACTGCCTTTTATTCAGGCAGTTTATACCAATCAAACTACGGCAACTAACATAATTACTATTGCTATCAGGGATTCCCAGAGTGCGTTGACCCAGTTTATGGTTGAAAATGCCTACACCTTTCCGGTCCTTCAGGATAAATTCGGAACGGTGACGGCCGAATATGACGTCAGATTCACCCCCACCACCTATTTTATCAACAGTTATGGGAAAATTGCCGATATTAAAGTCGGCCCTTTCGCAAATATTAATGAACTTGAAAATTTCCTGAAAAGACTAGATTAAAACAGTCCAGAAATGCGCCATACTTTCTGCCGCTGGGTTCGGCGGGGTACGGTGATGTATAATATGTGCTACGTACACAATCCTGTTGATGAGGTGTCAAATGACAGACGATATACTTAACGAAGCCAGTAATATTGCTCAATGCCGGGAATGCCCCTGGTACAAGTCTTGTGCTATGCCGATGCGCTTTTCACCAGGAGATATCCAGCGTCAATTGGAATCCCAGCAAGGAACCACTTCAGGCATACCGGATGACGCGATAATGCAGGGGATGATGGCTAATATGGCTCAAGCCGTTCAAAATTCTATGGTTGAGGCCTGCCCGGTTTTCATCCAGCGTCTGCGCACTTCGCCGAAACTGGCCGAGCGCATAAAACGTATCATGCAGAATTGGTCAGATGATAACGCCTAAATTATTTTATTGAAATACTGAGCTTCAATATAGTCGGCGGCTCCTTGAACTGATTGTTCCACCACTGATGACAAGCCGCCGGTCACCAGATCGGGTATTGATTCCGGTTGACAGGCTAAAATTGTCACTGTCACTTCCGCATCGTCTCTCAATTCTTTAAGTAAATTAAGACTGGGCGCCAGATGCAATGAAAAATCATGGCGCTTGATAGCCGGTACTTCATCAATTTTGACTTTAAAGATTTCGCCGATTTCCCGACCGCAATCCAGTGCATCAACGATGATAACTTCTTTCGGGCGTTTTGGGCTGAGTATCAGGTCAAAAAGAATTTCACGCACCCCTGTTCCGACATCCAACACCGCTGCATAAGACGGCACCCGGCCGCGGCGTTCTAATTCCTCCGCCACGGCCGGGCCAAATCCATCATCCCCAAAGAGCGGATTACCCACTCCCATAATCAAGAGATCCTTACGGTAGTAATCCGGCACATATTCCATTAGTGATTTTTCAAGGTCTCTATGAGTTCCCCGTCAGCACTGACAATATCCAGTTTACAGGCTAACTGCCCGTTCAAATCATGGCTGGCACAGGAAAGACAAGGATCATAAGCGCGAATAGTCATTTCCACCGTATTCAGAATCCCTTGGTCGTATTTGCCGTCCTTTATCAGCAGCTTGGCGGCCTGTTTGACAGACATGTTAATCGGCGCGTTATTCTGACAAGTGGCCACAATCAGATTAGCTGCAGTAACCAGTCCGTTTTCATCGGTGGTATAGTCGTGGATAAGAGTGCCGCGTGGCGCTTCAGTGCAACCAACGCCTCTGGCCGCCCTCGGGGTGACCGGAACCCTGGTCTCAGTACTGGTGATTTCAGGGTCATTCAGCAGTTCCAGAGCTTTTTCAGCGTTGTACAATATTTCAATGAGACGTGCCCAGTGGAAAAGCATCGTCTGTTGAGCCGGCCGACCAAAGGCCGCCCGGAATTCTTCAAGTTCAGCCTGAGCCAATGGAGTGCTGATTTTATCGGACACATTCATCCGTGCCAGTGTATTGACCCGATAAATACCATTGGGATTCTCCGGATCCATGGAAAATTCACCCCATTTTTTATTGTAAGGAAATTTGACGTATGACCATGGCTCTATATGCTCCGTGATATAGTCCAGATAATCTTTCGCTTCAAAATCCTCATAATTCCCTTCCGGGTCCATCATACGAAGCTTACCGTCGTACAGATCCAGTGTCCCATCATCTTTGACTGTGCCTAAAAAGCCGGTTTTAATGACTCCTACCGTTTTGACGACATCAATATAGGCTGGGAAAATGTTTTTCTTGGCATAGTCAATGGAGAACTTGGCAAGTTCAAAAGCCTGTTCCGCCATCGGGATAAGCTGTTTGCGTTCATCTTCAGTCATCGGTTTGGAGAATCCTCCCGGGACCGCTGCGGTGGGGTGAATGCTCTTGCCGGCAATAATCTCCAGCATATGGGCACACATATGACGCACCTTGACCACGTTACGGGCGACATCCGGCAGTTTTTGCGCGATACCAAAAACGTTACGCACCGCATAGTCCGCATCAGGTCCCATCACAAAATCGCCCCCACCCAGGAAGTAGAAGTGAAGGATATGTTCTTCCATAAAGGCAATACTGTTGCACAATTCTCGTAATTTACGCCCGGCCGGTGGCGGAGTGACGCCGAAAACAGCGTCACAGGCTTTAGCCGATGCCAAGTGATGTGACCACGGACAAACACCGCAAATACGGGTAGTAATGCGCGGCATTTCCTCTACCGGACGCCCGATACAGAAACGTTCAAAACCCCTTAATTCCAACACATTTACCTGAGTGTCGGCAACATTTCCGGCATCATCAAGTTTAATGGTTATCTTCGCCCCGCCTTCAATACGGGAAACTGGCTGAATTACAATTTCTTTCATTTTTTTCTCTCCTAATCCCTTATTTACGGGCCGGCATCGGGCGTAGACGCCCGGCGCCGATAAAGCGGTTAAAAGTAGCCATCCGGTCTTCAATCTGCTTGGGGTCAAGCCCGACAGATGAAAGGGCTCCCATCATATCCACCATCGGATTAGCTCCGGCCCGAATGGGACCGTAGCAACCCCGGCAAGCGGTATAGGCTTTGATACACCGCGGTGTCTTCTCTGATCCGCCGCACCCGGTGCGGGTCGCCGGTCCCAAACAAAGAATGCCCTGTTCGTTCAAGCAACGCATATTGTCATATCGTCCCGGCGTGAATTCTGGAGCCTGTAGCGGTCGTCGGATATCCACCTGAGCTTTCTTTTCCCGGACAGTAGGACAATCATCACAAACACTGCGCTCCGGCAGACTAAAGGTCTTCCCCTCTAAAAGCGCCACCAGCGCACCGGCAATCCATTCTGGAGTCGGCGGACAACCAGGGATAGAAACATCAACTTTGATAACCTCATTGACCGAATATACCCTGTCGGTCAATGCCGGCAGGCCTTCCGACGGGTTTTCACCGGACTGGGTACTGACACCTGAACGGTAGTTAGTCTCATAAATGTCATCATTGGAATACATATTGCCTAACGCCGGGATACCCCCGAAATTGGCGCAGGACCCTAACGAAATAATTACCTTGCACTTCCGGCGCATTTCTTCGGCCAGTTCTTTATTTTCCTGGGTGCGGATGCTTCCGGTAATGATACCGACGTCGGCATCCGGGATTTCCATCTGGGATTTTTCACCAGTCTGTCCAAAAAGCTTGTGGTCCATCAAAACCGGAATGTGAACAAACTCCAGACTGGGCAACAGGTCCAACAGCGGCTCGCCAATGTCCAGAATAGACACTTCGCAGCCTCCACATACCGCGAACCATTCCTCGGCTACACGTACCATGATTGGGTCCTCCTTATGTTTTTTCAACCTTACCTGAAGATAATACCGGTAACCAGTCAACCGGCGGAGCGGTTATCTCTAACTACCAGCCACCACACGCCGGGTAAACAAGTAGTACTTCTCATTCTCATTGAGCTCTTTTACTTCAAATCCTTCAGCCGAATATTTTTCCAGATGGGGACGATACTCCGTTTCAGAATCATAGGTTTCCCCATCCCACATGAATTTCCGTCCATCAAAAAAGCGTGCTAACTCCATTTGCATCATCCTTACATCCTATACGGACTGGGACCCAGGCTCTTTAGCTCGGCCACCATATCTGTCACAATCTGTGCGAAGCGAGCCCCCTCTGACGCCGACACCCATTCCAGCCGGTAGCGCTCTTCTTCCAGGCCAAAATCCTGCAGCATCAGCTGAATAGCCTCAGCCCGTGACTCGGCCTTTAAGTTGCCCTCCCGGTAGTGACAATCTCCAGGATGACAACCGCACATAAGCACCCCATCCGCGCCTTTGGTCAACGCATCAATCACCAGGTTGGGATGGACCATACCGGAACACATCACTCTGATAATACGCACATTATGGGGATATTGAATGCGGGATACACCGGCTAAATCAGCCGCCGCATAAGAACACCAATTGCAGGCAAAACAAATGATTAAAGGTTGGTAACCACTGTCCTGCTCGGTTTCAGATTTTTCCGTTGTAATCATCGTACTCACAATCATTCCACCTTTTTAAGCCGGAGTCAGAATTGAGGCAACCATTTCGGACAATTCGTCCAGATAGTAGTTTTTCACCATAATCCCCTTTTTAGGGCAGGTCGCCATGCACACACCGCAACCATGACACTTGGCCGGATCAGCCTCAACTGTCTTTTTCAAGCTGCCGTTTGAATTATATTCTATGAGGGTGATGGCATCATAGGGGCAAGGATCAACGCAATAGGCGCATCCGTCACAATTTTCATCAAGCACCTCGGAAACACAAGCCTCAAGCTGGATATTATCCTTGGATAATATAGCAGCAGCCTTGGCCGCCGCAGCCCCAGCCTGCGCGATGGATTCTTCAGCCAATTTCGGGCCATGGGCTAAACCAGCTAAAAATACCCCTTCAACCGGCGAGTCCACCGGCCTCAGTTTAATATGGGCTTCCATCAAAAAGCCGTCTTCGGAATGAGGCAATTTCATCAACTTTGCCAAACTTTGATCCGCATCGGGTACAATTCCGGCCGATAATACCACCAGTTCTGCCGGGATATTTAGTCTGGCGTTCAGCACCGAATCAATTACTGAAATTTTCAGCCGGCTACCATCAACTATAACGTCAGGTTTGGAATTTTCTTCAAAGCGGATAAATCTGACGCCCAGTTTGCGCGCTCGGCTGTACTCTGATTCATGCAGGCTGTAGGTGCGGATATCCCGATATAAAATGAACACTTCAGTTTCCGGCCTGCGGGCTTTCAATTTAATGGCATTTTTAACAGCCTGAATACAACACAACCGGCTGCAGTAAGGGTGAGCCTCGTCTCTGGAACCAACACATTGAATCATTACCACGGTACGAGCATCAATCCTGTCCGTGCTCAATCGTTCCTCTAATTCAAGCTGGGTTATTACCCTTGAGTCCTGTCCGTACAGGTATTCCCCAGGGCGATATTCCGACGCTCCGGTTGCTACAATAACGGCACCAGCCTTTATTTCGTGGTTGTCACCATCATGTTTAAAATCAATGACAAAATTGCCCGCAGAGCCTTCAAACGAAGTTACTTCAGAATTTAAAAACAACTTCACCCTCGGATGAATCTTGACCCGCTCGATAAGTTCCTTCAATTTAATCTGTGGCTCCCGGCCGGGTTCCCCAATTTTCACTCGTTTAAGATTACCGCCCAGGTCCCCGCTTTTTTCCAACAGGTAGGTTTGATATCCGGCATCAGCTAAATCAATTGCAGCAGACATACCGGCCAGACCGCCGCCAACAACCAGGCCTTCATTACTCACCGCCATATGACCGGGATAAAGCGGCTTCAAATGAGTAACCTTAACTGCGGCTAATCGGATGATGTCCTTGGCCTTGGCAGTAGCCGCTTCAGGCTGATTCATGTGAACCCAGGAACATTGATTCCGGATATTGGCAATTTCCAGCAGGTGCGGATTCAACCCGGCTTCACGCATCGTATCCTGAAACAGCCCTTCATGGGTCCTGGGAGTACAAGCAGCAATTATGACCCGGCTCAAATCATTTTCAATAATCGCCTGTTTAATTTTTTCACCCGCATCGGAGGCACAGGCAAAAAGAGTATCATCAACAAATGTCACATTGGGAATAGTTTTCGCATCTTCAACTACCTCAGGAATACTGACTACTGAAGATATGTTTTTTCCGCAATGACACACGAATATCCCGATTTTTGGATTTCCATCACTAATGGGCCGTTCCGCCGGATTTACCCGTTCTTGTATCAGTTCGCCCTTTTTATCAGCTAATAAAGCCAAAACTCTGGATGCTGCAGCCCCGGCCTGGATGACTGTTTCTGGAATATCCTTCGGTGCTGTAAAAGCCCCGACGGCATAAACACCTGCCACGCTGGTGGCTACAGGGTCCAAACCTTCAGTCACACAAAACCCATCACCGGTAGTTTTAATGCCCAGTTTAGCCGCCAATTCCTGTCCGGCCGCTGCGGGCCTTAACCCACAGGAAAGCATCACCATTTCAAATCTTTCGTCTCTGATCTTGCCTTGTTCATCCTGATAACGAATTATCAGTTCATCATTGGAAGGAACCTGCTTAATTGATGATGGCTGACATCTAACATATCTCACGCCGGCTTTTTTTGCGCGCTCATAATAGGATTCAAAACCTTTGCCATAAGCCCGAATGTCAATATAGAAAATGGTTACTTCTGTATCCGGATAATGCTCTTTCAATATCAGGGCTTCTTTGGTCGCGTACATGCAACAAACCGCAGAACAAAAATCGGCACCCGTTTCCCGAGACCCGACACACTGGATGAAGGCCACTTTCTTGGGTAACTCGCCGTTGGAAGGTCTCATCACCTTGCCGGCCGAAGGACCCGATGCCGAAAGCATACGTTCAAATTGCAAACTGGTCAATACATCCGGATATCGGCCGTAACCTAGCTGTGGCTTTTCTTCGGCGGCAAACAGATCGTACCCCGGGGCTATCACAATGGCCCCTACATTCAGCTCTAATTCCTCATCGTCTTGATCTAAAAGAATAGCGTTGGCTTCACAAAACTTTTCACACGCTCGGCAACCTTTGCCTTTTATAAAATAAATACAGTGGGCTTTATCAATAACCGGCACATTCGGCACCGCCTGGGAATACAGGGTATATATCGCCTTGCGGTTTGCCAGTCCATGATCAAATTCGCTGCTGGTTTTTGCCGGGCACTTTTCAATACACACATTACACCCGGTGCATTTGGATTCATCCACACATCGGGCTTTTTTATGTACCTTCACCCTGAAGTTACCGGGCTCCCCGTCATAACTAACTACTTTTGAATTGGTCAGTAATTCTATATTAAGATGCCGGTCAATATTAACCAGGCGCGGTGACACGGTACACATGGCACAGTCATTAGTCGGAAAGGTTTTATCCAGTTGAACCATTTTGCCGCCGATTGCCGGAGCTTCATCCAGCAGATATACCTTGATGCCCGCTTCAGCCAGATCCAATGCAGTCTGCATGCCGCCTACCCCACCGCCGATCACCAAGGCAGCGCCAACTTTGGTCTTATCCACCATATTAAGTCGCCCTCGCCAGTACTTTTTCAGATTCCACAAAATGTTTACCCAGCATCAATTCCCTCTCAGGAATACCCAAAGCCAGCGCAATCAATTCTGTAAAATAATATATCGGCATATCGTACGTCTTACCTCTTTTTGCCAGATCTTCCTGCCGTATATCAAGGTTTAACTGACAAAACGTACAGGGCACCGCCACCGCAGTTGCACCAACCGCTTTAGCATCGTCCAAAATCCGGGAGGTCAGGTCAAGCACGACATCCGGCCTGGTAATTGACAGTGAACCGCCGCAACATTCCACTTTGTGAGACCAATCCAACGTCTTAATACCTATCGCGCTGAGGATTCGGTCCATGGTGACCGGATATTCGGGATTATCTCTGAATTGTGTTTCCTTGTGAGGCCGAACCAGAAGACAACCGTAATAACTAACAACTTTTAAATGGGATAAATCCCGCTTTACCAGTGTTTTTAATTTTTCCAGATTCTGATCAAGGGCTAATATTTCCAATGGATGTAACACAGAGATGTCTTTTTGAAATGTATGTCCAATGATATCTTCAATCTCATGTCTAATTCTGCGATCGTCTTCATGTTCATATTGGGCTATCTTGAATCGGTTATAACACGCTGTACACGGAACCATGACCTCATCAAGCCCCATTTTTTCAACCTCGGCCAGATTTTTCAGAGGCAATGTATCGGCTAACAATACCGAAGCGTTATGGGCCAGAGTTGAACCGCAACAGACCCAATTTTTCGGTTCTTCAAGTTCAATATCCAGCGCCTTAAAGACATGTTGCAATGAGTTGTCATATTCTTTGCCTGTTGAACGTAAGGAGCAGCTGTTGTAATACGCGTATTTCATGAACCAGCCAGCTCCTTTTCCTTTTGGGCTACCCGCTCAAATATCCTTTTCATTTCCCCCGCGTTCTGCGAGTGTGGCAATACATCCAGCTTACCTTTTTTCAGCATACGGATCCCAAGGCCGGCATCCCGCGCCAATGTCCCGGTTTTCAGAGTTAACAGTCCTGCAACTCCGGCTTCATACATCATCCCGAATCTTTTAACCAGACTTAGTCCGGTGCGGTAAAACGCCGCCACCGCCGGTTCCTTAGGCTTAATCCCCTCTTTCATGGCAATATTGGCCAACGCATCCATCACTTGTAACAAACCGGTATCCTGAGGGCAACGGCTGGTACAGGTTCCGCAGGCGACACATAGCCAATAGGTATTGCTATTCAATACTAATTCTTTCAATCCCAGACGCACCGCGTGAATCACCTGTGTCGGAGTCATATCCATATATTCGTTCAAGGGACAACCGCTTGTACATTTACCGCATTGATAGCACATATTGGCATCAATACCATGCATTGCCTTGATATTAGAGGAAAATTCACTGACATGACCCGGAAGTAGCTCATACTCAGGCACCGGATTTGAATCAGGCACAGTTCAACACCTCAACCTCGGTTTCAAATTTTTCCACATACATCCAGCCCCTGTCCGCAATATTTGAAGCCTGCAAAAGCCTTGATAAACATGCCGTGCGACAGCACTAATAAGCAGTACTATATCCAAAGTACCATGTTGGAAAATATTATCGTAAAGAAGGTTTTTTGTCAATCAACCAGAGCCATCAAAGCGTTTTTACCATATATGATGAATGCAGTGTGTAGCCTTGTTCACGATAATATGATCTGGCCCCCACTCCGGACAATATGGCCGCATACTGCGCTCCGTACTCTTCACGGGCGATTTGCTCTGCTTCGCTTAGCAGACGCCGGCCATAACCCCGGTGTTGTACGCTTTCATCGTTGCGGTCACCTATGGCAAGCTCGGAGCCGTATACATGCAACTCCCGAATCAGGGCAACGTTTTCATACTGGTCTGCCAGTTGTTTGGGTATTTCAGCTTGAATTCTCAACCGCAGCAATCCGAACAAAGTATCGTATTCATCTTCAAACGATAGGAATATTTCATGACCGGCTGATGCCTGGTAGTCAGTCCGTTTCAGCCCGGGAGTCCCGATTTTTAGTTTTCTCTTCAGGCGATGTCCGTATTCCCGGCATCTGATACAACGGCAAAATAGGCCTTCCTCTTCTAATCTCGTTCTGACGCCATCCCGCAGGGAATTCTTCAAACCGCCGGAAACATATTCTGCCGGAATATCCCTTAAAACCCGGGAAATACGCACATAACCGGGAATAGTCTTTTTCATATCGGCGATTAATCCGGTCATAGTTTCATCAGAATACGGCTGGTAACGCCCGTTTTGATGCCACTCTTCTAATATGGTCCCTTCTACCACCATCGTTGGGTAGAGCTTTAACCCATCCGGCCGATAATCAGGATTTTTAAAAATTTCCTGCGTCAGTTCCAGGTCATGTTCCGGAGTAGAACCCGGCAATCCAGGCATCCAATGGTAATGCACTTTCAGTCCGGCGTTGCGAAGCCTTCTGCTGGCGTCGGCGACAGCGGCAATATCATGCCCGCGGCCGACAATTTCATAGATTTTATCGTCCAGCATCTGCACGCCCAATTCCACCCGGGTCGTGCCCCAGGCAACCATGCGTTCAATTTCCGCATCCCCGCACACATCAGGTCGGGTTTCCAGACACAAACCTACCGCTCGGTGCTGTGCCGTCTCATTGAGACCTTGCGCTTCCGACAAAGACTCTGACACCCGCCCATTCAGCGCGTCAAAACAGTCCTTGATAAACCTGTATTGAAAGGAAATCGACGTGGCCAGAAAAGTACCGCCCATAATGATGAGTTCCACTTTATCAGTTGGGTGTCCCATGTCCTGAAGGATTTTCAGACGAAGATCGACTTGTTCTGCGGCGTCATAATCTCTGGAGGCCGCCCGCATCACCGCAGGAGAATGCGGAGTGTAGCTCCGGGGAGTATTGTTAAAATCCGGGCAATAGATACATTTGCCGGGACACCCGGCCGGCGGCGACATTACGGCGATAGGCGTCACGCCTGATATTGTTCGTGTGCTCTTCTTCATTATATACTGTTCAATTATACAGGACTTACGGAGTGTAATGAATTCTATTGATGCTTGACCATAAAAAGGCCGAATTTGATGCTATCGCCCCTGGCTGGTATAACTTCCGTCACTACACCATTTTTGGTAGTGAGCTGACCGCCCTAGCTGACCGCTGGATTGAAGGTAAATTGCTGAACGCCGGTTGCGGTCATGGTGCAGACTTCCTTCCATTCCGAGGCCGCTTTGAATTGTCTGGCATTGACCTGTCGTCAGAAATGCTGAAATATGCCGCCAAATATGCCGCCAAACACCAATTTGACGTCAAGTTAGACCTTGCCGACATGCGGTCACTGCCATTTCCAGATAGCCATTTTGACCAGGTGATTGCTGTAGCCAGCCTCCATCACATAAAAACCCGATCGGAACAGTTACTTGCCTTGCAGGAAATTAAACGGGTCTTAAGACCGGAAGGCGAACTGTTTTTGACGGTCTGGAATGCCGGGCAGCCAAAATTCTGGTTCACGCGCCGTGACACCTTCATTCCCTGGCGTACAGGTGGCAGAAGTGTCAACCGTTTCTACCATCTATTTACCTACGGGGAGATAAAAAAGCTGGCCCGCCGTGCCGGTTTTGAAATAATTTCCATCAGCCCGGAGGCTAATCACAAAGGACTTTTCAAATATTTTTCCCGCAATATTTGTCTCCTGCTTAGAAAACCTGCATCATAATTTGTTTGCAGCCTGATAAACTGATAACATTTATCCGTCACCTGACCATTTACCTGAAAAAGGAGAATGATATGCTAGTCAATATTACCTGTCCCAAATGCGAAACCAGTGGCGGTTTTTCCATCAGCGATGCACAGTACATCGGCCCTTACCGTTGCTGGAAATGCCGGGCAGCCATGAAGATCCATCTAGAGCAAAACAGTTTGGAAAGCTGCGAGTTGATGAGCGAAGAAGAGTTTAGCCGTTTTGAACAGGAGATGGAAATCCGCCGCCGAGCCAAAGGCGGCAGATAGAATTTTTTCAGGCTCCCTCAGTTTGTTTTACAAGTATTTGATTAAGGCAGGCACTCATGCCCGTTATAAGTATTGAAATGCACGAAGGTCGTACCATCGCTCAGAAGAAACAACTCGTCGAAGGCATCACCGCTGAATTCGTTAAAATCGGCACTCCAGCGGAAAAGGTCACCATTATCTTTCGGGACGTCCCGAAACATGACTGGGCCAGCGGCGGTAAACTAGCCGCCGAGTCGTCCATTCGCCAGCTGTAAAATCTGAAACTTATAAGTCGGAAGCCTTACCCAGAGCTTTGTTGCCTGAAGCAACAGGTTTCAGCGTCATTATCACCGCATCCTCCCGATTATCGGTGTAATAAGCCCTCCTTACCCCCATTTCCACAAAACCGAGACTGGCATACAAACGTTGCGCTTCGTAATTGGACATCCTGACTTCCAATGTTACACAGTCAGCCTGCCGTTGCTTAGCCTGGTCTATCAACTCTTGCAGAATCAGCGTCCCAAGCCCTTGTCGCCGATACTCGCTTTTTACCGCTACTCCGATGATATGAGCTTCGCCGGCCATGATCCAAAAACCGGCAAAGGCAATGATTTTTCCCTGGTCTTTCCCGTGTGGCGTCAGCCACCTCTTTACTTTACCAGAAATCCCGTCCTCTTCATTTTCGATATCGCTTTGTTCTATAACCGCCGTTTTTTCAACCAAGACCAGATAAGAAGCCAGTTGGTTTTCCAGTTCCCGATAAAAATTCATCGGCGGCCACATGGTGGGAAAGGCCTCCCGATCAATGGAAGCTACCTGTGTTACGTCTTTCCGGTTCATCGGTCTGACGATATAGTCAGTGTTCATTGTGTAATCCAACAAATCAGGCAGCCCTTCATGGTTGCCGTTCGTCTCGCTGTAAAAATTCTTTGTACCTGAGCTTTGCAGCTGCCTCAGCCTCACTGAATGAACAACCACAATAGGTTTGACGATATAGCCACGGTCGCTGTTTGGTCATTCGTCGGCTTTCACTGTAGCTTTTCCGTATGTCAGCATACTTGAATCTGGATCCGGTTTCACCTGTCGCCCTTAACGCCTGATCTATGACGGACTGATGATCTTGTTGCAGGCTGATTAACAGACTGCTGGTAAAACCATCATAACCAGCCCCTTCTGCATATTCCCTAGTTTTAACGAGTCGGATAGAATAGCAACCAATGCATCGGTTTTCGCCTCTATTCCCGATTGCGGCGTAATAATCTGCCGGGTTGTAGTCGTTCTCCCAGATCAACTCAATAGACTTGCCTTTAAGATAGGCACCCAGCGATTCCAACCGCTGCTGATGCTCCTTATTAGGGTGAATATTTGGGTTATACCAGTAGGCCGTAACGTCATAACCTTGTTCGCGCCAATACTGAAGAGTATAGGCGGAACAGTGCACACAGCAACAGTGTACCAGTAAACGGGGGCAATTCATTTTTTCAATATACTACAGCTTATTCGGAGCTTTCAACCTGATTTGAAAATCTACAGCAGCGGATTCTGCTGGTTTCCTCTACGGCTGTGCTTGATCTTCAAATGAGCGTACGCTCTTGGTGTAGCCACCCGCCCACGCGATGTCCGCTCTAAAAATCCTAGCTGCATCAGATACGGCTCGTAAATATCCATAATGGTATCGGCATCTTCACTGATTGCCGCTGCCAGTGTTTCCAATCCAACAGGTCCGCCGGAAAATTTTTCAATAATTGTTTTTAGCAGGTGATGGTCAATACTATCCAGACCAACATCATCCACTTCCAACCTGCCCAGCGCCGCAACGGCAATCTCCTGATCAATGAACCCGTCACCCCTCACCTGCGCGTAATCCCGTACTCGCTTTAATAGACGATTGGCTACCCTCGGCGTACCTCTTGCGCGACAAGCGAGCTCCCGCAGTCCTGGAGTGTCAGCTGTGACACCCAATATGTTAGCACTCCGTTTGACAATAGCCTCAATGTCGGGCTCAGTATAATAGTCCAGCCGGAATACCGAACCGAACCGGTCCCTTAATGGCGAGGATAACATGGCATAGCGAGTAGTAGCCCCTATAAGTGTAAACGGCGGCAGTTTCAACCTCAAGCTTTTGGCACCCGGGCCTTTGCCAATTACTATATCCAAAGCAAAATCTTCCATGGCTGGATACAGGATTTCTTCAACAGCCCGTCCCAACCGATGAATTTCATCAATAAATAAAACATCATGAGGTTGGAGCCCGGTCAAAATGGCTGCTAAATCACCGGCTCGTTCAATGGCCGGCCCGGCGGTAATCCGGATACTTACCCCCATATCCCGGGCAATTATGTGAGCTAATGTCGTTTTACCTAATCCCGGCGGCCCATACAGCAGTACATGATCAAGTGCTTCCCCGCGTTCCCTGGCCGCGGCCATGGCGATATCCAGATTGTCACGTAGCTTGGCTTGCCCGATAAAGTCATCCAGCGATTTCGGTCTTAAACTGGTATCAAGACCATCGTCTTCATTATTGTTTTGACTGGAAATAATTCGTTCTGTCATAAAATACTGTCGGCATTATATCATAAACCTAAACTTTTCTGACCTGTTTCCAAGGTGCCCCTACGTAAAAAAGGGGGGAGCGTCAGACGCTCCCCCCTTTTTCAATCCATGTACAGACTTAAATTACAGGCTGTTCAAGTTGCTCAATCTGAACCAGTTTGGCAGATTCAATTTCTGCTGCTTTCTCGGATGTTGCATCCCGGCATGATTGACACTGGGCAGGAATGAGTTTACCAATGATCACATTTTCTTTCAGCCCGGCCAAAATATCTTTCTTCCCATGAATGGCTGCATCGGTCAACACCCGGGTGGTCTCCTGGAATGAGGCGGCCGCCAGCCAGGATTCGGTGGACAAACTGGTACGGGTAATACCCATCAAAACCGTGTGCGCAGTGGCCGGTTCTCCACCTTCAGCCAGTATCTTGTTATTGATATCCTCAAAGCGGAACTTATCCACGAGTTCTCCCGGTACCAGGTCAGTGTCGCCGGAAGAATCAACGCGAACCTTGTTCATCATCTGCCTGACAATGACTTCAATATGCTTGTCATTAATGTGAACACCCTGAGAAAAGTAAACTTTTTGAACTTCCTCAACCAGATACCGCTGTACAGATTCACGACCAAGAATCGACAATATATCCTGCGGGTTGATAGAACCGTCGGTCAATTTTTGTCCGGCTTTTACAGTTTCACCATTGGCGACCAGGATATGAGTAGCTGCAGGAATCATATATTCCCGCTCATCAAGATCTTCATATCTGATAACCAGTTTTTGTCCTTCAACGCTCATGCGGCCACCGACTCTGGCAATCAGAACAGATTCACCGTCCGTAGTAAGATGAACAGCTTCCTTATCGGCTTCAGGAGCAGTAGCCAATACCGAACCCATGTCCACCACTTGTCCGTCGGCGACTTCAACATTCCAATTATCAGGTAAATCGTATTCATCCTGATAGTTCTCTCTAGCCAGAATCCGCACACTGCGGCCTTCATCACTCTCCTGAATTTCAACGTTACCGTCAATTTCCGTGATAATCGCCTGAGCTTTGGGCGGTCGGGCCTCAAACAGTTCTTCAACGCGAGGCAAACCGGTGGTAATATCTGTACCCACCACACCACCGGTATGAAACGTCCGCAAAGTAAGCTGGGTACCTGGTTCGCCGATGCTCTGAGCGGCCAGAATACCAACGGCAGTATAGAACTCAACCGTCTTACCGCGCCCCAGGTCACGCCAGTAACATTTCTGACAAATACCGCGCTTGGACCCACAGGACATCGGAGAGCGCACGAACACGCCGGTAACGCCGGCTGCCGTAATCTCCCTAGCCTTCTTGTCATCAATTTCACCGTCCCGATCAACCAGTATTTCACCAGTCTGAGGATCGGCCACCGGCATCGCGGCCAACCGTCCGGCAATTCGCTCGGCTAACGGCGGCAAAATACCTTTCTCTGAAGGTTCCTCAATCCACAGACCGTCCAAGGTACCGCAGTCTTCTTCGTAGATAATCAGGTCCTGGGTAACATCAATCAACCTCCGGGTAAGGTAGCCGGAACCGGAAGTACGCAATGCCGTATCGGCCAGACCTTTTCGGGCGCCATGGGTAGAAATGAAGTATTCAATAGTAGAAAGACCTTCCCGCAGACTGGACTTGATGGGAAAATCAATGATCTTACCGGAAGGATTAGTCATTAAACCTCTCATACCAGCCATCTGTCTGATCTGAGAAACGTTACCTTTGGCTCCGGAATTAGCCATCATATACACGTTGCCGATGTTATCCATGCCCTTGGCGATGGCATCGCCGATTTGGTCGGTTGCTCGCAACCAGATTTCTACAACGCCGTTATAGCGCTCATCGTCTGTGATCAAACCCTGAGCATACTGGTGCTCAATCAAATCAGCGTCGTGATCAGCAGCGGCGATAATTTCCGCCTTCGGACCAGGGACAGCGATATCGGTCATGGCAATGGTGATACCCGAACGGGTGGCGAACTCAAAGCCCAGTCTCTTGATGTGATCCAATGACAAGGCCATTTCATTGTCGCTGGTGATCTTAATACACTCGCCGATCAAACGGCGTAAGGTTGATTTATCCACAGCTTTGTTGAAAAACGCTATCCCCTGGGGCAGGGCCTCATTAAAGATAATGCGTCCGACCGTGGTTTTGACCATCTCCCCTTCAGGTGTCCGTACATCGATTTCCGCCCGCAGGTCAATGATGCCCCGGTCAAAATATCGTTTGGCTTCTTCAAAACTCCCGAAGACTTTGTTCTCACCCTTCAGGCCAGGGCGTGTGGTAGTCAGATAGAAACAACCGAAAACCATATCCAAGCTGGGGGTCACTACCGGATCCCCGCTGGAAGGCAACAACATATTGTGGATGGAAAGCATGGCCTCCCGGGCTTCTTTAACGGCCGCCTTGGATAACGGCAGATGAACCGCCATCTGGTCTCCGTCAAAGTCAGCATTAAAGGCAGCGCAGACCAGAGGGTGAATCCGGATCGCCGAACCGTCAATCAGCACTGGTTCAAACGCCTGAATTGACAGCCGGTGCAACGTCGGAGCCCGGTTCAGCATTACCGGTCGGTCTTTAACGACATCCTCAAGAATGTCATATACTTCGGGTCTGGCTCTTTCAACCAGTCGTCGGGCGCTCTTTATATTTGGGGCTAAACCATCAGTAACCAGGCGATGCATCACAAATGGTTTAAACAACTCTAAAGCCATTTTGCGCGGCAGACCGCATTGATGTAGTTTCAGATCCGGCCCGACCACAATAACCGACCGTCCAGAGTAATCAACCCGTTTTCCGAGAAGATTCTGCCGGAACCGGCCTTGCTTTCCCCTTAACAGGTCGGATATTGATTTAGCCTTGTGATCGCCGGACACAGCTACACTGCGTCCCCGGCGACCGTTATCTATCAATGAATCAACCGCTTCCTGCAACATGCGCTTTTCGTTGCGGATAATAATTTCCGGCGCGCCGATTTCTAAAAGATGACTCAACCGGTTGTTACGGTTGATGACGCGTCGATAAAGGTCATTCAAATCAGAGGTAGCAAACCGACCGCCGTCAAGCTGGACCATGGGCCTTAAATCAGGCGGCAACACCGGTAATACGGTCAGCACCATCCATTCCGGCTTATTACCGCTGCGCCGGAAAGCCTCAACCAATTGAAGTTGTTTGGAGGCTTTCTTCCGCCTTTGTCCGGAAGACGATCGTGTTTCCAAAATGAGGTGGTTGCGCATCTCGCCAAGATCAACAGACCTTAAAAGGTCAAGTATCGCCTCGGCACCCATTTTAGCATCAAAAACTTCTGGAAACCGGGTTTTCAACTCAAAAAACACGCTCTCCGTTAACAGATTTCCACGGCGAAGACCACGCAATTGTTCAACTATAACGGCGGTCTGTTCTTCGCTTTCGGCACGTTCAGTTTCAAAGTCACCGCGGAGCTTATTGATTTCGGCAATCTCGGCGCCTTCGGACTCCATAGCGGCCACCTGGGCGTTAATTTCAGCTTCCCGGTCATCCAGTTCCATTTGACGGCCTTGCTCAAGGCTGTCCACTGCAGCTTGCCTGGCAACTTCATCAACATGGGTAATGACAAAGTGAGAGAAATAGATGATTCTCTCAAGGCTGCGGGTAGAGAGATCCAGCAACAAACCGATGCGGCTGGGAATACCCCGGGTAAACCAGATATGACCAACAGCACAGGCCAGTTCTATATGCCCCATTCTTTCGCGACGGACTTTTGCTCTGGCGACTTCAACGCCGCATTTATCGCAAATAATGCCCTTGTAACGGATACGCTTGTATTTGCCGCACTGGCACTCAAAATCTTTGGTAGGGCCAAAAATCCGCTCACAAAACAGTCCATCGCGCTCCGGTTTTAACGTACGGTAGTTTATGGTCTCGGGCTTTGTTACCTCGCCGTATGACCACCCGCGAATTTGTTCCGGGGAGGCCAGAGAAATCCGGATGGCATCAAAATCAATTACTTCATTCATCTTGTAGTTCTTTATCCTCTTCCTCATTTACCTCAGATTCCAGCAAACTGGCCGCCAGTTCCCCGGCTAAAGCCAGTTCCGAGCCTTCTTCCTCGGCTTGAGATTCGTTTAAATGCTCCGCCGGTAACCGATTTTCCTCTTCGTTGATTACCTCAACCGACAGACCCAGACTCTGCAATTCCTTAACCAGAACCTTGAAAGATTCCGGTACACCTGGTTGCGACACATCTTCACCTTTGACAATTGACTCATAGGCTTTGGCGCGTCCGGTCACATCGTCACTTTTGATGGTAAGCATTTCCTGAAGGTTATATGCGGCGCCATAGGCCTCAAGAGTCCAAACTTCCATCTCACCGAATCGCTGCCCACCGAATTGGGCTTTCCCGCCCAAAGGCTGCTGACTTATCAGGGAGTAAGGACCGGTGGACCGGGCATGAACCTTGTCTTCCACCAAATGGTTCAGCTTCAGAATATACATGTTCCCGACGGTAATCGGCTGGTCAAAATATTCACCGGTTTTACCGTCACGTAACAGTGTCTTGCCATCAATGGGTAATGGTATATTATGGTCCCTGGCCACTTTGAACGCCCGATCAAAGAGCTCCCCGGCGTTGATGTCGCCAACATCAGCTATGCCTTGCTGGGTCAGCCATAATCGCAAACATACTTCGCGGGCAAACCCGACAACCTGGCTGTCAAACACTTTACGCCCATCATAGCCACGCTCGTTAAGCCAGGCAACGGATTTTTTAACAATTTCAGCGGTATTCTTGGCCGCGTAGTCCAGTTTAATCAAACCAGCCATCTGGGCAATAGAAGCACGTGCCAGATCGTCTTCAATATCCACGTCAGAAGCTCCGTCAAAAACAGGTGTACGAACTTTGAAACCCATCAAATGTCCGGCCCATCCCAGGTGCAGTTCAAGTATCTGACCCAAATTCATACGGGAAGGCACCCCGATAGGGTTAAGAATCACGTCAACCGGCGTCCCATCAGGCAAAAAAGGCATGTCCTCGGAAGGCGCCACAATGGAAACAATACCCTTATTACCATGACGTCCGGCCAATTTGTCGCCTACAGAAATTTGACGCTTTTGGGCAACCCAGACCTGCACCCATTTATTGACCCTGGCCGGCAGGTCATCGCCTTCGTCGCGAGAGAACATTTTAACAGCGATTACTTTACCCCATTCGCCATGGGGCATACGTAATGATGTGTCTTTAACTTCCCGGGCTTTTTCCCCGAATATGGCTCTCAACAGCTTCTCTTCGGCTGACAGCTCGGTTTCGCCTTTGGGAGTAATTTTTCCCACCAGAATGTCATCAGGCCCTACCTCAGCCCCGACGCGGATAATGCCATCTTCATCAAGTTCCCGCAGTGATTCCTCGCCCACGTTCGGAATATCACGAGTAATTTCTTCAACGCCCAGCTTGGTATCTCTGGCTTCCAGTTCATGGCGCGTTATGTGAAGTGAGGTCAGTCGGTCTTCCTTAACCAACCGCTCATTCAAAATGATAGCGTCTTCGTAGTTATAGCCGTGCCAGCTCATGAAGGCACAGACCAGATTCTGTCCAAGTGCCAGCTCACCGTTTTCAGTGGCGGAGGAATCCACCAAAACCTGACCGGCGACAACATTATCGCCACGGTTGACGATGGGACGCTGGTTAATACTGGTGCCCTGATTGGTTTTCATGAACTTGACCAGCTTGTACTCATCTTCCTGCCCATCAAGGGTTTCAACGATGATTTTCTCGCTGGTTACCGACTGCACCTTGCCGTCACGACGGGCAAATATAACATGAGAACTATAACGAACAGCTTCTTTTTCCATACCGGTCGCTACTAAAGGTGCTTCGGGCCGCAACAAAGGCACTGCCTGCCGTTGCATATTGGCGCCCATCAAAGCACGGTTAGCGTCATCGTGTTCCAAAAATGGAATCAACGACGCCGCTACGCTGAAAATCTGTTTGGGCGAGATATCCATATACTCAATCTTGGCCGGTGGTTCATAGAGATAGCTTTCGCCAAGGCGAGACTCAATACGTTCGTCTAAAAAGCGCCCCCGACCGTCAAGTTGGGCGTGAGCCTGGGCGATAACGTACTTATCTTCTTCATCAGCAGCCAGATAATATATTTCATCAGAAACGAATGGCTCAACCTTAACTGTCTGCTCCGATAATTTGGCTATGGCCTTGAAAGATTTATCATCCACAATGCTACCGGCGGCCAAAACAATTTTTCCCCCGTCCATGATGTCCTCAACCGGCGCCAGGCCGACCAATCGAAGATCATGATTAAGCAACTCCCGGATCACCTTGCGGTAAGGGGTTTCAATAAAACCATAACGATTAACCCTGCCGTACGCTGCCAGAGAGCCGATTAGGCCGATATTGGGGCCTTCCGGCGTTTCAATAGGACAAATACGGCCGTAATGGGAATAATGAACGTCACGGACGTCAAACCCGGCACGATCGCGAGACAAACCGCCGGGACCCATGGCTGACAAACGGCGCTTATGGGTCAGTTCAGAAAGCGGATTTGTCTGATCCATGAACTGGGACAACTGCGAGCCGCCGAAAAACTCCCGCACCGCAGCAACCACCGGGCGAATATTCACCAGCCCGCCGGGTGTCACCTGATCCAAAGGGACAATGCTCATCCTCTCCCTTGCAACCCGTTCCAGCCGAATAAGGCCTATACGGAACTGATTCTGAATCAGTTCCCCTACCGTTCGGATACGCCGGTTGCCCAGATGGTCAATATCATCAGCATGATCCACACTGTTATTGATATTGATGATTTGCTTGATAATAGCAATGATGTCTTCCCGGGTTAAGGCCCTATTTGCCTCACTAACCTTGCCTTCCAAATTCAACCGCCGGTTGACTTTATAACGGCCGACAGCGCCCAGGTCGTAGTGATCAGGGCTGAAGAACATATCGTTAACCAGCTTGGTGGCGTTATCAACGTTGGCCGGATCGCCAGGTCTCAACCGCCCGTAAAGATCAATCAAAGCCCCGGCTGTATCCCGAATCAGCGGATCTTTTTCAATAGAAGACTGTATATATATGTGGTCCGGCGATGTATCCACATCAGCAAATAAATCTATAAGTTCCTGATCTGAACCGTAGCCGATAGCACGCAAGAAACTGGTGACCGGAATCTTGCGCCGGCCATCAATTTTTACCGAGATTACGTCACGGTTTGAAGTTTCAAATTCCAGCCAGGCGCCGCGGCTGGGTATCAAACTGGTATGGCACAGTGGCCGGCCGGTTGCCGTATCATCCTGAACGGTAAAATACACACCGGGTGAACGTAACAACTGGCTGACGACGACTCTTTCGGTACCGCTGGTAATGAAAGTGCCGTTGGCAGTCATCAGCGGCAGGTCGCCAAAAAAGATCTCAAACGGCTCCTTGATCTCGCCGGTGGCCTTGATTATCAGACGAGCCTTAACATATAAAGGAATGGAATAATCTTTGTCCCGATGCTGACATTCTTCTTCGGACATGCGCGGTTCCCTGAATTCATACCCGATAAACTCCAGTTCCATACGGTTGCCGTTGAAGTCTTTTACCGGAGATATCTCTTCAACCAGCGCTTTCAACCCGTCTTCCATGAACCAGCGGAAAGAGGCCAATTGGATATCAATGAGATTGGGTACGTTTACCACTTCGGGGATCTTGGAATAGGATTTGCGGGTGGCGGCCGATGATACTACACCGGTAGCAGGTAAAGTTGAAACCATGTCTACTCCTTAAAATAAACGATCAATAAATGCTTAAGGAAAATGACGGACTATGACCAAGTGAAAAAATGGGCCGAAAGAGGCCCAAAATAATAATAAAAGCTAAGAGGCATAATTAACAACCACTCAGTATATACCGATACTAATCGGATGTCAACATGTTTTATGGCGTCGCCCATTACATTTCCGGCACGTCTCCTACCCACTGTGATTGAGCTTTTCGGCCACCCATGCTAATATTAAGTGTCATTTCACCCAATTTTATAGTTAAGGGGATAGGTATCCCCTTTTTGGTTTTGTTTAACGTGACGCAATTACAAAAAGAATTCAAATCTGCCGAGCTAATCCAGCCAACAGTTTTAACGGTCGGTGTTTTTGATGGGGTTCACCTGGGTCACCAGGCGCTTCTCAAGGAAACCGTCCGGCAAGCTGTTGTCCTTGGTTTGGCCTCAGCCGCCGTTACCTTCATCGGTCACCCCCGGCTGGTTTTGGGTAAACATCGAGAGTTGCCTCATTTGACGTCAATAAAGCAGCGACTGAACCTTATCAAGGCAATTGGTATTAAGCATGTCGTATGCCTGACTTTTTCCGAAGAACTGGCTGCATTATCAGCAGAACAATTTACGGATTTACTGGTCAGCCATTTATCTATGCGCAGACTCGTAATCGGGCCGGATTTTACCCTTGGCCGTGACCGCTCAGGCAACGCTGCTATCCTGAAAGATATCGGAGCCCGCAAAGGCTTCAGCCTGACCGTTGTGGAACCTGAGCAAATTGACAATGCTAAAATCAGTTCCACACTGATACGCAAAGCAATGACCCAAAGTGATATGGAACGGGTACATCAATTGCTGGGACGCTGTTTTTCGCTTGAAGGTCGGGTCATTACAGGTGAGGGCCGTGGAATGGGGTTGGGCATTCCGACGGCTAATTTGGAAATTGCCGCTGATCAGGCCTTGCCGGCTGACGGTGTTTACGCCACCCGGGCCTTAATTGCCGGGCAGTATTGGCCGGCAATTACCAATATCGGGACGAGACCGACCTTTGGTGGCGGTAAGCGATCAGTGGAAACCCACATCTTTGACTTTAATACCCAGGTTTACGATGACATACTGGAAATTGCTATAATAAAGCAAATTCGCCCGGAAATTAAGTTTGACTCAGTTGACTCTTTAAAGAAGCAGATTGAGGGCGATATTTTGAGAGCCAGAACGATTTTGGCAAAGGCGGAATGTTAATGGTTGCAGACCTGGATTATATTCTTAAACGGGCCGTCAGCGAGATAATTTCTGAATCCGAACTCAGAACTCTGCTGGCTTCCGGTAAGAAGCTCCGCCTTAAAGAAGGCTTTGACCCCAGTTCACCCGATATTCATCTGGGTCACATGGTTGGTTTGAGAAAATTACGGCAATTACAGGAGCTTGGACACCAGGTAGTTTTGATTGTTGGCGACTGGACAGCCCAGATCGGCGACCCGACCGGAGCTTCCGTCACCCGGCCAATTCTGACTGCTGAACAGGTTAAAGCCAACGCCGAAACCTATCTGCAGCAATTTTTCAAAATTGTTGATAAATCAAAAACCGAGGTACGGTGGCAGAGCGAATGGTTCGGTAAATTTTCTCTGGCCGATGTTATTAAACTCACCAGCCGTTTCACCATAGCTCAAATGCTGGCCCGTGATGATTTTAAAAAACGATTTGAAAGCAATCGCCCGATCACCATCACCGAATTCCTGTATCCCCTGCTCCAGGCCTATGATTCCGTCATGGTGGAGGCGGACATTGAATTCGGGGGGAATGATCAAAAGTTTAATTTACTGGTCGGCCGTGAACTACAGTCCATGATTGGTCAGCAACCACAGCAGGTGTTTATGACCCCCATTTTGACCGGCACCAGCGGCATCAAGAAAATGTCCAAGAGCCTGAATAATTATATCGGAGTAGCGGAACCCCCGGAGATCATCCTTGGCAAAGTTATGTCAATCAATGATGACCTGATTATTCAGTATTTTGAACTACTGACCGACATCAATGATGCGGAGCTGGCTGAATTCACCTCCGCTATACGCTCAAGTGCAATTAACCCGATGCGGCTCAAAAAACGTTTGGCTCAGGAAATATTACTGCAACTTTATACTGAAGCTGAAGCGCGGGAAGCTGCTGAGCACTTTGAACGGGTACACCAGCGCCGTGAACTCCCAACTGAAATTGCCGAATATCGAGTATCCTTCAGTTCTCTGATTTCAGCAGATGATTCAAACGTAGATATACCGTCATTACTGGTTAGCTGTGGTTTGATTGGCAGTAAAAGCGAGGCCAAGAGGCTGATTTCGCAAGGCGGCGTCGCCATTGAAGGCGAAAAGATTAAGGTGGACAAGGCATCGCTGACGAATGGTTGTGTCATCAAAGCCGGTAAAAGAGGTTTTATCCGGATTATTAACGCCGATTAAACAATTTTGTTAACTATTATGAGTTGTAATAAGGAGTTATAAACAATGCAAAACTTAAGAATTCCCGGCCCAACCCCCTGCCCGCCTGAAGTTCTGACAGCCATGGGACATCAGATGATAAACCACCGAGGTGTTGAATTCGCCGACGCCCTTAAAGACGTCACTGCTAAAATGAAAAAAGTATTTCAAACTCAGGCTGACCCGCTTTTGGTTACGGGATCAGGAACCGCAGGTTTGGAAGCCGCCGTCGTCAATATGCTCTCGCCCGGCGATTCAGTTCTGTCGGTTTCAATTGGAGTCTTTGGTGAGCGTTTTGCCAAGATTGCCGAAACCTATGGCGCCGACGTGGTTTCCCTCAGTTTTGCCCACGGCCAGGCTGCCGACCCGGAGGCCGTACGCACTGCTTTGGAAAATAACCCGGCCGTTAAAGCAGTGCTGGTGACCCATAATGAAACCTCCACCGGCATCACCAATGATTTGGCTGCCATCAGCAAGATCGTAAAATCTGCCGGCAAGCTTCTAATGGTGGACTGCATCAGTTCCCTGGGCTCTATTAATGTACCTGTTGACGAATGGGGTATTGATGTGGCAATTTCCGGTTCCCAGAAAGGGTGGATGGTACCTCCCGGGATGGCCATGCTGGCGGTCTCCGAAGCAGGTTGGGAAGCTTACGCTCAGTCCAAAATGCCGCGTTTCTATTTTGACCTGGGCAAAGCTAAAAAAAGCTTGGAAAAAGGCCAGACACCCTGGACCCCCAACGTTTCTGCTGTTCTGGCATTCAGGGTCGCCCTGAATATGATGCTGGAAGAAGGCATTGAAAGTATCTTCGCCCGTCACACCCGCATGGGCAATTTCACCCGCACCGGCGTCAAGGCTCTCGGACTCAACCTGTTGGCTGACGAGCGTTACGCTTCCAATACCGTAACATCGGTCATCGCTGACCAGGGACTGGATGCTAAAAAGCTCAATAAAATCATGCGGGAAGAGTTTGATATTGTCCTGGCCGGCGGTCAGGGACCACTGGAAGGTAAGATTTTTCGTATCGGACACCTTGGTATGGTAAAGGAGAGCGATATCCAGGCGGTTTTTGACGCCTTAAAATTAGCCTTGCCCCAAGCCGGGTTTACCGGAAAATCAGAACAAAGATAATTCAACGAAAAACAGCTTAATCAAAATCATAAGGAGATACTCGTGCCAGATAATAAAAGAGTTTTAGTTGCCGACGCCCTTTCCTCAGCCGGAGTTGAGCGCATCAAAGCTGTCGCTAAAGTGGATGTCAAAACCGGTCTGAAACTGGAGGAGCTTGTTGCCATAATCGGCGACTACGATGCCCTGCTGGTACGTTCTCAAACTAAAGTTACTGCGGATATCATTGCTGCCGGGAAAAAGCTCCAGATTATCGGACGTGCCGGAGTCGGCATTGATAATATTGACATCAATGCGGCTACTGAACGCGGCATTATTGTGGTTAATGCCCCCACCGGTAACACCATTTCAGCGGCTGAACACGCCATGGCGCTGATGTTGTCACTGGCCCGCCATATTCCCCGCGCAAACTCCTCGCTCAAGAGTTGTCAGTGGAAGCGGGCCGATTTTATGGGCACTGAATTGAAAGGCAAGGTTTTGGGCGTCGTCGGCTTAGGCAACATCGGCTCGGAAGTAGCCAAACGCGCCCGCGGTTTTGAGATGAAGGTATTGGGTTATGACCCTTATGTCACCGAGGAACGCGCTCTGACGATGCAAGTTGAACTGGCTACACTTGACCGGATTTACCGGGAAGCTGATTTTGTTACTCTTCATGTACCGCTGACGGCCCAGACCAAAAATATGATCGGGGCCAGGGAACTGGCTTTGATGAAACCCACCACCCGTATCATTAATGCGGCTCGCGGCGGATTGATTGATGAAGAAGCCCTGGTCGCCGCTATAAATAGCAATAAACTGGCTGGTGCTGCCATTGATGTATTTGTCAAAGAACCCTGTACCGAAAGTATTTTATTTGGCGTTGATAATATAATCGTCACTCCGCATCTGGGTGCATCCACCGCCGAAGCCCAAGATTTGGCCACCTCCGATGTCGTAACCCAGGTGATTGACGTATTTGAAGGTCGCCCTGCCCGCTATGCGGTCAATGCGCCTTACATCCCGGCTGAAAGCTTACCGGTAATAGCCCCTTATGTTAAGGTAGCCAGAACTCTGGGCCGATTATTACAACAGATGGCTGAAGGGCAATTCAAAACTCTTGGTATTAAATACAGCGGCGAAGTCTCTAAATACGAAACACAGGCGTTGAAAGCCACGGTACTCGGCGGCGTTTTAGAACAAATTTCGGAAGAACGCGTTAACGTAGTAAACGCCGATATCATAGCCTGCAAGCGGGGTATTACCGTTTCTGAGCAGAAAGAGCCGGTTTGTGATAACTATCAAAGCCTTATCACCATTGAAGCCGTTACCAGCGCCGGTCCGTTGTCAGTCGCCGCTACCTTTCTGAGAGATGAAGTTCATGTGGTTAAAGTCAATGACTACTGGATTGATATCTCTCCCGGCGGCTTTTTCCTCTTCGCCGATCATCGTGATCGTCCTGGACTGGTCGGTGCCGTTGGTAACATCACCGGCAAAGCCGATGTCAACGTCAGCTACATGCACCTGTCCCGCCTTAAACCCCGAGGTCAGGCCTTGATGGTTCTGGCACTGGATGAGGCCTTATCAGAGGATGGCCTGAAGCAGGTAAAATCGCTTGACGGAGTCAATTCCGCCAGACTGGTTAATTTGTAAATATCATTTTGCAGGTATGCACATAAAATGAAAATTGGCGTGCTGGCGCTACAGGGAGCCTTTTCCGAGCACCTTAAAATACTTCGTTGTTTCCAAAACCTGGAGACAGTTGAGGTACGTCAACCGGTCCAGTTGCTTGATCTGTGCGGGCTTATAATTCCCGGGGGGGAAAGCACGACCATCCTGAAACTGATGGGTTTATACCGCCTGGACACTATGCTGGCTGATCTTTGCGCCAGAGGATTCCCGATTTGGGGCACATGCGCAGGTGCCATCCTGATGGCAGGAGAAGTCGGCAACACCAACCCCAATATGCCCGCCGGCCTGGGACTGATGAAAATCACCGTCCGCCGAAATGCCTTCGGCCGGCAGGTAGATAGCTTTGAAGAAAAGCTGAGGGTTCCGGTACTCGGAGATAAGCCGTTCCCAGCCGTTTTTATCCGGGCTCCCTTGATAGAATCATCGGAACCGCCTGCCGAAGTGTTGGCCCGATTGGGCAACCGTGCCATCGTCGCCGTCAGGCAGGATAATCTGCTGGCCACCACCTTTCACCCGGAATTAGGGGACGATGACCGTTTTCATCAATATTTTGTCAGCATGGCTGAAACCTACCAGGCTTACCACACCAATTTCTGACCCCTATTGTCACCAATAGAAAACCCAATACTGCGTTTACAGGGCTTTCTTCACTGCCAGCCGAACAGGATGTCCTTCAAGTTTGTAATCATCGGCAGTCAGATCCGTTTCTTCCGGTATACCCCTGGAAATCTGCCGGGATAATGTTTCCTTATGAATATAACCGCTCCATTCCCCAATGACTCTTGCAACCTCTGAGTTTGATTCATAATAAGTGATAATGTTATCGGCAATTTCAAATCCGGCGCTCCGGCGTAAACCTTGAATACGATGGGTGATTTCCCGCACTAGTCCTTCATCGGCCAATTCCGGGGTCAAAACCGGATCAACCGCCACAGTAAGAGGTCCTTCAGTAACAGCTACCGCCCCCTCAGGTAATGCTTTTTCATCCTCGGCAAATTCAATGCCTTTAACGTTCAGTTCTTCCATAACCGCATCCAGTAACCCAGTAAGTCCATTCTTTTCCTGGTTATTTACCCCGGCCACTAAGGCCCTACTCAAGGGTTGTCGCACCTTGATACCGGCTTGAGCCCTTGCCGCTCGACCGATGCTTGAAACTTTCATCGCCAATCGCATTGCCGTTGACAGATTAGAGTCAATACACTCTGTTTCCGCCACGGGATAATCGGTCATATGGACGCTGTCAGGAGCTTCCGAAGAAACCGACTTAGCCAGATTCTGATACATGGTTTCTGCTAAAAACGGCATAAAAGGCGCCAGTAATTGTGAGGTTTTGAACAGACATTGATACAGCGTGTGATACGCTGACACCTTGTCCGCATCACTCTCAGACTTCCAGAAACGCCGCCGCGAACGCCGTACATACCAGTTTGACAGATAATCCACGAACGACTCTATGGCCCTCGCGGCGGCTACAGGGTCATAATTATCCATATCTTCAGTCACTTCGGCGACAAGCTGATTAAGCTCTGAAAGTATCCATCGGTCTAACTCGGACGCTGGCTCCAACTGATTTTCAGCCGGCTGAAATTGATCAATATTGGCATACAATACGAAGAAAGAATACACGTTCCAAAGCGTTGACATGAAGGACCGGGTTACGTCACTTACCAAGTTTTCTGAAAAACGGCGGGCGTTACCGGCCGGCGAAGCTGTAAACAGGTACCAGCGCACGGCATCAGCCCCATATTTATCAATAACGGTCTCCGGCAAAACCACATTCCCCTTGGATTTACTCATCTTCTCGCCCTTGCCGTCCAGGATATGACCGAGACAGATTACATTTTGGTAGCTCGGCCGACCGAATAACAAAGTTGACAGTGCATGCAGACTATAGAACCAGCCCCGCGTCTGGTCAATGGCCTCACAAATATAATCAGCAGGAAAACGGCCGTCCACAAAAATCTTGCGGCTGTCTTCCTCAAAGGGATAATGGTATTGGGCTACCGGCATCGCCCCGGAATCAAACCAGCAATCAATGACATCGGTTACCCGTTTCATGATGCCGCCGCAATGGGGACAATCAAAGGTAAATTCATCCACATATGGCCGGTGCAGATCCAGTTTTTCCGACAGTCCGGAAAAACCAGGTTTGGATTTAAGATCATCCAATCCGCCGATACACTCCGTAGTCTGGCAATCACCACAGCGCCATACCGGGACCGGCGTACCCCAGTAACGTTCTCTGGAAAAAGCCCAGTCTACATTATTCTGCAGCCAGTCCCCGAAACGCCCGGTTTTAATATGACCGGGATACCAGTTTATGGCTTCATTACCGTCAATCAGGGCGTCACGACAGGCTGTGGTACGGATATACCAACTCTGTTTGGCAAAATACAGCAGCGGGGTAGCGCATCGCCAGCAGAATGGATAGGTATGGAGAATTTTTTCAGACTTGAATACCCGACCGCGTTCCTTGAGATCGGCCATGATGAGACCATCAGCCTTTTTTACAAATTTGCCGGCACCGGGATAATTGCCGGTGACCATACCCTGTAAATCAACATGATGAATAAAATTAAGTCCCTGTTTGCGCCCTGAATCGTAATCCACCTCACCATAGGCAGGAGCAGTATGAACGATACCGGTACCGTCATCCATGGACACATAATCAGCAGCAATTACCGGATACGATAATTCCTCCTCATCAACCGGCATTAACTCTCCATTCACCAAACGTGAGACTGTCATTCCATATTTAAACGCATCATAAAGTGGGGCATACCGTAATCCCACCAGCCTGGCTCCGGATATTCGTCCGGCTTCCGGCACTTCAGCTAAGCCGTTAGCCTCAACCAAAGCTGCCGCCAGAACCAGGTATTCATCGCCCATATCAAGTACGGCATAGGTCGCGGAATCAGATACTGCCAGAGCGGTATTAGCCGGCAAAGTCCAGGGAGTGGTAGTCCAGGCCAGCAGATTAAACGGTTTGTCAACAAATTGCTCCAATTCGCCGCTGAGTGAATTTTTGTCCACCAGAAACTTGATAAACACCGAAGGGTCTTCCGTATTTTCTTCATAACCCAGAGCCACCTCATGTGATGATAAAGAAGTGCCGCACCGCGGACAGTGCGGGGTAACTTTGTGCCCCTGGTAAACCAGTCCTTTATCCCATAATTGTTTGACCACCCACCAACCGCTTTCAATATAGGTGTTATTCATGGTTACATACGCATGTTCCAGATCAACCCAGTATCCGATACGCTCGGTCAGTTTGTTCCAATCATTAACGTAACGAAAAACTGACTCCCGACACTTCTGATTGAATGCGGCGATACCGTAACGCTCAATATCGGTTTTGCTTTTAAATCCCAGTTCCTTTTCAACCTCAAGCTCCACCGGCAGACCGTGGGTATCCCAACCACCGATCCGCGGCGCATAATAGCCCTTCATGACCTTGTACCGCGGGATTACGTCCTTGAACACCCGCGACAACACATGGTGAATACCGGGTTTGCCGTTGGCGGTTGGCGGCCCTTCATACAAGGTGAATCGTTTGGCACCTTTCCGGTTATCTATTGACCGCCGGAAGATGTCCTTATCGGCCCAGAGTTTTAGAACCTCGGCTTCTTTTTCCGGAAAGCTGACCCGGCTGGCTACTGGTTGAAACATATTTTTCCCCTCAAAATACAAAAATCCCGTCCGGTTAGGGACGGGAAAATCACCCGCGGTACCACCCTATTTTCCCTGCCTGCTACAGAGACGCTCTCAGGCACTGACATGCCCTTCCGGGATAACGGGCGGAACCCGTCCTCAGTTAATCAATCAATAGATCTTTCACCTGGAAGCTCTGGAGTGATTTTCAACCGTCTTATACCTGTCCGCTTCCACCATACCGGACTCGCTGGAGGTTAATCCCAGTTTACTCTTCTCCGTCACCGCTTTTGACTCGTAGAATATCATACGCCGCCTGTGGCGGCAAGCTGAAAGTTTGTTTAAAGCCTACCTGGTAGTATTATCGCGCGGGACTACCACCACCTTACGGTCATCGCCAATACCCGTACTTTGTGTCGTAACCGCCGGATCATTCGCAAGAACCATGTGAACAATTCGGCGCTCAAAAGCCGGCATCGGATCCATGGTGAAAGATACCCGCTTTATCCTGACTTGTTCAGCCGTCCGGCGGGCTAAAACCTCAAGCGCCTTGAAGCGCCGCTGGCGATAACCGTTGACGTCAACCAGAATCGGCAGGTACTCCTTGATACGCTGGGCGACCAAAATCCGCACCAGATACTGAAAATTAGACAGCGTCTGACCGTGTCGACCAATCAGCAGCCCAAGGTCTTCACCAAGAATATCAAACACCATCCCGGATTCATTCTCTGATTCTTCGGTCAACATGGCATCGGGCAGATATTCCACATCAGCGTCCAGTCCCATCCGGTCAACCAGATTTTGAATAATCTCGGTTGTGATGGTAATCGCATCTTCCGCGCATAAAACAGCCTTCGGAGCGCAGTTTTCTTTGAAAGCCACCGTAATACATGCCTCCTCGGCGCCCAGTCCGAAAATACCGTGACTACCTTCGCTTATTACGTCTATCTCCAGTTCTTCCCGACTTACCTTTAGCTTTTCCAGTGCGCTGCTTATCGCTTCTTCCACTGTCCGCCCGTATATCTCCTGATGCTTCATCAATTATCTCCTCAGATTGATCAACCACAACGGCAGACGCCGCCGGCTTAGTTTTTACTTTTTCAACCCGGCTTGCACGAGCCTTAATATCCCGATCACGGTCAAACCTGCTTAGCATTCCTTGTATCCAGGGCTTCAATTCCCCGGGGCCCGTGGCAAACAATTGAATCACAACCCGTAAAATGCTGGAGGTCAACCAATACAATGCCAGACCAGCCGGAAAGGTAATGGAAATAAAAACAAACATGCCCGGCATCATGAACAACATCATTTTCCCTTGAGCCGCTACCTTCGGGTCGGTTGAAGCAGGTGTCGTCATTTTCTGTTGCAGGAACATTACACCGCCAACCAGGAACGCCAACAAGTAGTCCGGCACCGCCAGATTAAGCCATAAGAAACTACTGTCCAAAGGCAGCGATTGATACAAAACCGGCCAGTCATACAAACGGCTGGATAAGTTCACAAAATCTTCCGGAGTAACTGCCAGCACCCGGATAATGGATTGATAAAGCGCGATCCAGACCGGCATTTGAATCAGCATTGGCACCAGGCAACCAGAAGCACTGGCCCCGGATTCCTTCATCAGCGCCATCTGCTCTTGAGCTAGTTTTTGACGGTCTTTAGCGTACTTTTTTTGCAGTTCCTGGATCTTGGGTTGCAGTTCCTGCATCGCCTTGGCGGCGCGCATCTGCTTCATCGTCAACGGATACAGGATACCGAATATAATTGCCGTTAGAACAATAACCGTCAAACCAAAATTGTGAAACAATACGCTGGACAACCAGACCATAACGTTGATCAGCGGGTTCAGAATAACTAAATCCCATATCGCGCCTATATCCACTTAAATACCTCTTCTACTGAACGCTGTGTAGCCAGATTTGAGCCCCGGTGGCTACGTTCAAAGCGTAAATAGTCTCATTTGTCTGTGAATGCACAAACACAATATCGCCCTGGGTTGCCAGCGGCGCTCTAACCGTGGTATCCAGTTCGGTCAGGACACTGACTGTCCCTGTTGAAAGCGCGATCAGGCTGATTACGCCGTCCTGGGCGGCCACAACCAGCTTATCTCCGACCACAACCGGTGTTGAAGATACAGGTGCTGTCATTTCATATTGTTTGTCCAGTGAGCCGGAAGCAAGATCAATCACGTAGATAGTGCCGTCGGTATTGGGCGCATAAACCTTGCCGTCCAGCACGACCGGTGCCGTCCAGAACCAACGTTCACCTGTAAAGGACCACAGTTCGGCTCCAGTGTTTTTATCAAGGGCGTAAAGCTGACGATCCAAAGAACCCACGACGACAGTATCGCCAACGATTCTAGCCGCACTGGTGAACACGCCTTGGGCGTCAAACGACCATAACTCCTGGCCGTCATCGGCAGAAAGTGCATAAAAGGAATTATCAAAGGAGCCGACGTACAAAACACCGTCAGCAACTACCGGTGTCGCCCATACCTTGTCGCCGGTTTCAAATTGCCATTCTTTCTGACCGGAAGCGGCGTTTAAGGCGTATATATTTCCGTCATCGGACCCGTAGTATATCAGCCCGTCACTGTACGCCAGCCCGCTGACTACCGCCGACGGTAGTTTGTTGTCGGTGGGATAAACCCACTTCAGCGTGCCTGCTGTATTCAAGGCAAACACCTTGCCGCTGTAACCGGCCACAAAAACAGTGCCGTCTATCACCAGCGGACTGCCGTAGGCTCCCTGGGCTTTCTCCAGCGCGTTTTGCCAAACGGTATTGCCGTTGCCGGCGTCAATGGAAAATAATGTACCGTCGCGGGTAACGAAATATAGATTGTCCCCATCCGGAGTTACGCCGCTCCAGCCCAGCGGTCTGGTGCCGCCGCCGAAACATCCGGTAAAAAGAATGGTAAAAGCCAGCAGCATGGCTGTCAAAGATAATAATTTATTTTTCAAAGCGGGCTACCTCTCAATAATGCACTGGTCATGGTACCGGGTCGTACCCACCCTCATTCAATGGATGACAACGGGAAAGCCGTTTGGCCCCCAGCCAGACGCCTTTAAAAACCCCGTATCTGGATATAGCCTCATACGTATATTGTGAACAGGTCGGTAAAAACCTACAGGACGGCGGAGTAACCCGGGAAATGCTGTTTTGGTAGGCTTTAATCAGCCACAGTGCCATTTTTTTCATTGCTGAATTACCAATCCGGCCCGTCCGGTGAGTTTTTGAGCACTTTCCACCAGTTGGTGGTAGCTGGCGTCCCGGGCAGCCTGCCGTGCGATGACTACAATATCATATCCCTTTTCTAAAGGTTTTTGGCGAAATATTTCTTTAATTCTCCGCCGGACCCGGTTGCGGACTACTGCAGCGCCGACCTTCTTGCTGACCACGATGCCGATGCGATTGTGCTCGCTATGTCCAGGTATTATCTTGATAACCAGTCTGGCATCCGACCAACCGCGTCCGCCGTTCATTATCCGGCGGAATTCCCGGGAATCTTTTAACGAATAATATTGCGCCATTGCCCCTCCGCTTTCCGAACCCAGGGGCAGAACCGGTTAAACTACTGTCAGACGTAAACGACCCTTGGCACGCCGAGCTTTCAAAACATTACGACCGCCGCGTGTTGCCATGCGGGCTAAAAAGCCATGTTCCCGTTTCCGGGGAATTTTCTTGGGTTGATATGTTCTTTTGGGCACGATTATCCCTCACTCAATAATTCAAATAAAAAAAGTAATTATTCCGCCGTCGGATTTTCAGTGGTTTCAGCCGAAACCTCGGTGACGATCTCAATCTCAGCCACTGTTTCAGTTTCAACAACAGCCACGGTTCCTTCCACCTTCGGTGCTACCGCTTCGTTAACAGCGGGTACGGCTTTCGGCATCCCCGGACTGACCGTCCAGGAAGTACCGGCAACACGAATATGCTCCGGTACAAAGGGCAGCAAGGCTATCATCCGGGCTTGTTTAATCGCGTTTGCCAAAGCCCTTTGATGCTTCGCACAGGTACCGCTGCGGCGACGGGGGTTAATCTTGCCGCGTTCGGATATATACCGGCTCAAACGGGCGGTATCCTTGTAATCAATCACCAGATTCTTGTCAGCGCAAAAGGCACATACTTTACGCCTTGCCTGAAAACGTCCGCGACCGCCGAAGCGTCCAGCGGGCCTGGCGCCGCCCTGCGGCCGGGATCCAAAACTTCTCGAAACTACCAAGTTAAAATCTCCTGAAAAAAATAATCTGTTGTATATACTTAGAAAGGAAGGTCATCGGGACTGATATCGCCGCCGGGCTCCACGGTGGCACTGTCGCCGGAAGATGCCGGCGCCCGATCCAATGAACTTACCGTACTGGCAATAACTTCTGTCTTATAACGTTTCTGGCCATCCGGTCCGTCCCAGCTGCGGGTTCGGAGTCGGCCCTCTACATAAACCAGTCGGCCTTTGGCCACAAACTGGTTGCATTGTTCCGCCAGTTTGTTCCAGGCAACGACACTGAACCATTCGGTTTCTTCTTTCTTTTCACCATCCCCGGCATCATACCGCCGGTTGGTAGCAACAGAAAAAGTGGTCACCGGATGCCCGCCGGGAGTGAAGCGCATCTCCGGCTCCACACCCACGTTGCCGATTATCATTACCTTATTTAAACTAACCATCAATATCCCCCGTTTCCGGCATCAAAGACCTAGGCGTCCGGTTTAATCGCCATATGGCGCAGGACGCTTTCGGAAATCCTCAGGTCATCGGTTAATTTTCTGACTACCGATGAGCCGGCGGTGAATTTGAATAAGACATAGACACCTTCAAGCTGTTGCTTGATTGGATACGCCAGCCTTCGCTTGCCCCACCGGTCCACCGCGTCAACAACACCGCCGTTGGCGGTTATCATGTTGGAGATGTGCTCTACAGCAACATCAATTTTCTCCTGGGGCAATTCCTGGCGATAGATGACGACCAATTCATAACTGCTAACCGGCTCAGTGCGACTGCGCAGCAGTTCGGTCATTTCCTGGCTTCGTTTTTCTTTAACAGCGATGGTAGTACCCTCCCACAGTACACTTAATCCTAAATAACTGCGGTATTATAGCACAACGTAACCGGGCAAACAACAAGGTTTGTCTGAATACCGCGTAATGATTGGATACTATTATGTGCGTTTACGGCCGGCTCTGCAAATATCCAGATCCTGATTAATTTTCACTCATCGTTTCAATTTCTCAATACCGGCGGTTTCGTTTGACATTCGGCGCAAGATTACGGTACACTTCCACTTCGCGCGGCCCCGTGGTGTAGCGGTTTAACATGCCACCCTGTCACGGTGGAGATCGTGGGTTCGAATCCCATCGGGGTCGCCATTCTTTCAGCTTCCCCGTCCGGGTTTTTCGTCTATTTGCACGATTCTTCCACTATTGCTAGGATATGATTTGGTGTGCCCTTTCATGTCGGATAAAATAGGTTTAATTCAACAACCTTAATCATATGCAGGACAAAGATCTTTCCCTTCTAGAATTCCCCCGCATCCGGGAGATAATCGCTGAATTCTGTCATTTTGAACTCAGCCGAGCCCTGGTGCTGAAGCTTTTACCCTCAACTGATGTTGATTGGATTGAAGCCCGTTTAGCCGAATCCGCCGAAGCCCGCCGGATTTTACAGCATGAACCGGGGCTGTCGGCGTACGGTCTTTCAGATGTGACCGAACCATTGCGTTTCGCCCACCTGGGACGTGGCTTGGAGGGTAAGGTATTAGCCGAAATTCGGCGAAATATCGGCGTTCTGCGCCAGTTAAAAAGCGGTATCGGAGACACCTCCGCCGACACACCTCGTCTGGCCGCTATTGCCGAAAACATCGCCGGCTTTTCAACGCTGGAGAAAACCATGGACCGCATAATCACCGCAGACGGGGAGCTCCAACCCGGCGCTTCACCGGAACTGCTCAACATCCGGAACCGCTTACGGGCCAAGCGTGACGAAATGACGGCTAAATTACAAAACCTTATCCAGTCTGAAGCTACCCGGCATTATATTCAGGAGCCGATCATTACCGAGCGTGAGGGCCGTTTCTCACTCGCTGTAAAAGCCGAATACAAAGGTGAAATCAAGGGCATCGTCCATGATATTTCCAACTCCGGCGCCACGGTGTTTCTGGAACCTTTTACCGCCCTGGAAACCGGCAATGAATTCAAGGAACTGGAAATCATGGAAGCCCGGGAAATTGAACGGATTCTGAGAGAGCTTTCAGCCGCGGTCGGCAATCACGCCGCCGCTATCATATCTGGCCTCCGGGCTGCCGCCGAAATTGATTATGCCCTGGCTAAAGCCCGCTACGCGCATCAGGTCAAAGCACTGGAAGCCGCGGTATATAGCAACTCGTCGTCCGAAAAAGGCATCATCCACCTCAATAACGCCCGCCACCCCTTGATTGGTGATTCTGCTATCCCGCTATCTATTGAAATAGGTAAGGACTTCAGTATTATCGTTATCACCGGCCCCAACACCGGCGGCAAAACCGTTGCCCTTAAGACGCTGGGGCTTTTAAGTGCCATGACTCAGGCTGGTTTGCCGATCCCAGCCGAAAGCGGCTCCCGATTGCCCGTATTTTCCGGTATATTTGCTGATATCGGCGATGAACAGAGCGTTCAGGAAGCTCTTTCAACCTTCAGCGGCCATATGAACAATATCGCCCGGATTATCAACCTGGCTAAGGACGGCAGTCTGATTTTGCTGGATGAACTGGGGGCCAGTACCGATCCTCAGGAAGGCTCCGCTTTGGCCAGGGCGATACTGCTCCACTTACAGGTTCTGGGCGCCCTGGGAGCGGTTACCTCTCACTTCACCGACCTTAAGGTTTTTGCCCATGTAACCCAGGGCTTACAAAACGCCTCGTTTGAGTTTGACCCGGATACCTTGAAACCGACCTACCGGCTCACTCTGGGTTCGCCGGGCGGCTCAAATGCCATTGCCACCGCCGCCCGTTATGGGATACCTCCAACAATTATTGAAACCGCTCGTGGCCTGTTATCCGGCGGCGGTCGCCGACTGGAAGAATTGCTTAATGTCCTGCAGGAGGAGAAACAGCGCCTGGAGGATCAGCAAAAATTAATTAGCCGGGAGCGTATATCACTGCACAACCGACAGCAAATCCTCCAAACCGAATTATCTCGGCTTCACGATGAAAAAACCGGAATCATTCAGACCGCGCGAGACACCATCGTGGAAGAAATCTCCCAACTCCAGAAAGAGTTGCGCCTGGCCAGAAATACGCTGGAAAAAGAGCGTTCCACTGCCGCCTTAAACCAGGCTAAAACGATATCAGAAAATGTCCGCACCCGCCTGAAACAGGGTATTTTCTCTGAAATATCCAACGAGGTTGCGCCGGATAACGAGTTGCTTAAAACAGGCGACCGGGTATGGCTCAAGGAGGCTGAAATAGAAGCTGATGTCGTATCCGTTAACGACAAAACCGGTCAGATTGAAGTATCTGCCGGGTCTTTGCGCTTCAAATTGGAGCGTCAGGGCGTGGTCAAAACTAATGGCATTTCCGGCAAACGGCCTGATACCAAAGTCAGGATATTGTCCGCAGGCAAACAGATTGGAATTGAACTTGACCTCCGGGGCAAACGCGCCGATGACATTGAAACGCTGCTGGATGAATATCTGAATAATGCCGCAACAGCCAACCTGCCGGAAGTCCGAGTCATCCACGGCTACGGTACCGGAGTGCTGCGTGATATCGTACGACAGCAAGCGGCCCGTCATCCGCTGGTAGGTAATTTTTTCAGCGCGCCGCGTGACCAGGGCGGTGACGGTGCAACTGTGATTCGGTTGAAATAATACAACCGACTCTTGACAATCCCGGACGGTATGTTACCATTGAAAAACAATGAACCAACGTTCAACCGATCACTGTCGTAAATCGTTACTTACCCGGCACCAATTCAATACCGCATCAATAACGGGGGTTCGTTAACACGCCATGGAAGCACCAGCCTTCATTATCACGCCCTATACCGCCGGGTACCTGTTCTCTCTGACCATTACTCTGATCGCCGCCGCAGTATCTTGGCAACGCCGTCAGTCCTTCGGTGGGGTTGCGCTTTTTTTGCTGATGACCGCCGCTTCAATCTGGATCTTTTTCGGTTTACTGGAAGTCTCCGCCACCGCTCAGAGTACCAAAATACTGTTATCCAAGTTGGAATACATCGGAGGGGTGAATACGCCGGTTCTGTTTTTTGTATTCGCGGCGGCATATGGCGGATTCAGCCGCTGGCTGTCGCAGCGCAATTTGGTGCTGCTTTTTTTAATCCCTGCGGTGACTTTACTCTTAGCCTTCACTAACGAACACCACCATTTGATTTGGGATTCATTTTCCGCAGTCAATCCAGACACCAATCTGATGATTTACGGGCATGGGATTTGGTTCTGGATCGCCAATATCGGCTATTCAACCCTCTGCCTGCTGGGCGGTGGACTGCTGATTATCCGGGCGGCTTTACAATCCCACGCTGAATACCGGCCGATCGCCTTTTTGTTGTTATCGGGCGTCTCCATTCCCTGGATTGCCGGCCTTCTTTATGTTTCCGGATTCAATCCCTTCCCCGGCTATGACCTGACCCGAGTGGCATTTGCCTTTTCCGGGTTAATGTTTTTACTGGCTATCTTCGGCAGACATCTGCTGGCTATCGCCCCGGTCGCCCGCAACATCATCATTGATACCATACCTGACGGCATGCTGGTACTGGATCGCGCCGACCGAATAATTGACATCAACCGCTCTGCAAGGGAAATGATAGGCATAACAGACCATTCACCCATCGGCCGGCCTCTGCTAAGCCTGATTTCCGTCACACCGTGGCTGAGTTCTTTAAGTTCATTAAGTGAAGAGTCTTCAAGCTTGTGTCTGATTACCGGGACAAACCATCACCTGGAGGCCAGCATCAGCATCTTGCGGGATAATCGCGGGCGGACCACCGGGCGTATTATCCTTTTAAGGGACATCACTGAGCGCCATCTGTCTGAACAAGCGGTCCGTAAAAGCCAGGAGCTTTATCTTTCCCTGTTCTCCAATATGTCCGAGGGCGTGGCCTTGCATCGGCTGGTTGAAGATGAACACGGTCAGGCCGTAAATTACCGCATTATTGACGTTAACCCTGAATTTGAAAAGCTGATCGGCATTAAGAAGAAAGATGTCATCGGCAAACTTGCCACAGAGGCCTACGGCATCCCGCAAGCCCCGTACCTTGAAGAATATGCCGGAGTGGCCTATTCCGGTCAACCGAGCCATATTCAGGTCTATTTCAAACCGCTGGGGCGCCAATTTGATATCTCAATCGCACCCTGGGGAGAAAAAGGTTTCGCTACCATATTCACCGATATTACCGAACGAAACCGAATTTGGGAGACCACATCGCAATTGGCTTCCATCGTTGAGTTTTCCGCTGAAGCCCTCATCGGGCGTGACACCAACGGGATAATCACCAGTTGGAACAAAGCAGCCGAAAAGATTTTTGGCTACACTGCGGCCGAAATGATCGGTCAGTCCAATTCCCCGCTCATCCCCGCCGGCATTGACAATGAAGTCCCGGAAATACTCCAGGAGATTTTTAAATCCGGGACCGCCGTCAATTGGGAAACCACACGTCAACGGAAGGACGGCGCACTTATTGACGTGGCGGTGATTATATCCCCTATCAAAGACACCGACGGTCACGTTACCGGATACTCCACCATTGCCCGGAACATCACTGAGGTTAAAAAGTCCCAGGCTCGCATTAAAGCCGCTCTGGCCGAAAAAGAACTGCTGCTGAAAGAGATCCATCACAGGGTTAAAAATAATATGCAGGTGGTGTCCAGCCTGCTTAAAATGCAGAGCCAGTACGTCGCCGATGAACCTACTAAAGCAATGCTCAAGGAAAGCCAGGAACGCATCAAGAGTATGTCGCTGGTTTATAACAAGCTATACGAATCCGCCGATATCGCCAGTATTGATATCCGGGATTACGTCAATGATCTGATTACAAATTTGCTGCACGCCTATGCTCCCGAACCCGGTGTAATCCACGCTGACATTGATGTCGCCGGAGTGTCATTTGACCTTGATACCGCCATCCCGCTGGGCCTGATCATCAACGAACTGGTAACTAATGCCATAAAATATGCTTTCCCCGAGGGCAAGCACGGCACCATTCGGATTTCTTTACAACCCCTTAACGATAATGGTAAATATGTCCTGATCGTCAAAGACAACGGCATCGGACTTCCGGAAGGTTTTGACCCGCTGAATAATCGCTCGCTGGGCATGAGATTGGTCAATGCCCTGGCCCGCCATCAATTAGGCGGTGTTTTTGACCTGGAGCGCTCCGGCGGTACCACCTTCAGAATTGTTTTCCAGAAAGGTTAAATCAATGGCTAAAGCTAAGATATTGGTAGTTGAGGATGAAGGCATCACCGCCCAGGACATCCAGATGAGTCTGGAAGACATGGGTTATGAGGTGATAGGTCCGGCCGCCAATGGCGATGACGCGCTGGCGCTGGCTGAGGAACACCAGCCTGTCCTGGCTCTTATGGACATTGTCTTGAAAGGCCCGCACTCCGGCATCGCCACGGCTATTGAGCTGAAAAACCGGTTTACCATTCCGGTGGTGTATCTGACAGCCTATGCTGATGCCGCTACCCTGCAACAGGCCAAAAAGGCTGAGCCGCTGGGTTATCTGACCAAACCGTTTAACGAAAATGATCTCCGCGCCGCCGTAGAAATAGCCCTGTATAAAGCCGGTATGGAAGCTGAACGCCGGGAACTCACCCGCAAGCTCCAGGAAGCGCTGGATAACATCAAAGAACTCAAAGGCCTTATCCCCATCTGCGCCAACTGCAAACAAATCCGTGATGATAAAGGCTACTGGCAATCGGTTGAACATTATGTCGCCCTGCACACCGGGGCTGATTTCACCCATTCCATCTGCCCCAAATGCACCAAAGAGCTTTACCCGGAGTACTATGACCAGGTTTACAAGGACTGACTTGTCATCATGCCGGTAATAAAGCTACAATATAATCCTAAATGGTTTTAAATTCATATTTATTCACCCGACCCCGTCGGCGCCGCTTCCGAATTTAGACGCTTGATTAAGGCGTCGTTTTTGTTTTTCCGAATTATTTAACCACGCCGTTTGAAGGAGACTTTTGTGCCCAAATACCGTGAAGACATTCGTAATATCGCCATTATCGCCCATGTTGACCATGGCAAGACCAGCCTGGTGGACGTGATGCTGAAGCAATCCCACGTTTTTCGGGAAAATCAGGAAGTCGGTGAACTTATCATGGACCGCAACGCCCTGGAGCGTGAAAAAGGCATCACTATTCTGGCCAAGAACACCGCCGTCTTGTACCGTGACCATAAAATAAATATTATTGACACCCCCGGCCATGCCGATTTTTCCGGTGAAGTGGAACGGGTGCTGAATATGGCGGAAGGCTGCCTGCTGCTGGTTGATTCAACCGACGGACCGATGCCCCAAACCCGTTTTGTCCTCCAACAGGCCTTGGAGAAAAAGCTTAAGCCGATCGTCGTGGTCACCAAAATGGATCGCCCGACCCGCCGCATAAAAGAAGTTTTATCCATGACCCAGGATCTCTTTCTGGAACTGGCCACCGACGACTTTCAGCTGGATTACCCGGTCATCTACTCCAGTTCCCGGGACGGTTTCGCGGTGAGCGACCCTGACACGGCCGGCACCGATCTGGTGCCCCTCTTTGAATGTATCCTGCGGGAAATACCGCCGCCGGAAATTGAGGATGGCCCGCTGCAGATGCTGGTCTCAAATCTGGATTATTCCAGTCACAAAGGCCGGATAGCCATCGGCCGTATCCGCCGCGGTGCGGTTTCCCCCAGGGATTCCGTAGTAGTCATTAACAGCACCGGCGAAAATAAACGCTATCAGATAAACGAAGTATTTACCCATCTCGGTCTGGCCCGACAGGAAGTTGACCGGGCCGATGCCGGCGATATCATCGCCGTAACCGGCCTTGATGCCGTTAACATCGGCGAAACCATCGCCAGCCCGGAGCGTCCGGAAGCGCTGCCCGGTATCACTATCGGAGAACCGACGGTTAAAATGACCTTCGGCGTCAACACATCCCCCCTTGCCGGCCGTGAGGGCAAATACTGCACCTCCCGCCAGATACGAGCCCGCCTGTACCGGGAACTGGAAACCAACATCAGTCTGCGGGTGGAAGATACCGACTCACCGGATGTCTTCCTCGTTTCCGGCCGGGGCGAGCTTCATCTTTCCGTGCTCGTGGAAACCCTCCGCCGGGAAGGTTACGAGGTAGAGCTTTCCAAACCGGAAGCCATCACCCGAACTGTTGACGGTCAGGTCATGGAACCCATGGAGGCCCTGACCATTGATACCGCCGAGGAATGTATCGGTGAACTGACGGAAATGCTGGCCAAACGCAAAGGCCGGATGACCAACCTGCATCATGACGGCAACGGCAATGTCCGGCTGGAATATCATATTCCCACCCGCGGCCTGATTGGCTTCCGCAGCAGTTTTCTGACCGCTACCCGCGGCCGCGGCGTGATGAATACGCTGTTTTTACATTATGAACCGTGGCAGGGTGAAGTCGGGTCCTCCCGCAGCGGTGTGCTGGTCGCCTCCCAGAGCGGCACCGCCGTCACCTACGGCCTGAACAATGCCCAGGAGCGCGGCTTGACCTTCATTGATCCCATGACGGAAGTGTATGAAGGGATGATTGTCGGTCTGCATGCCCGTGGCTCTGACCTAGCCGTCAATGTCTGCAAGGAAAAAAAGATGACCAATATCCGGTCATCCACCAGTGATATCTCCGTTAGACTGACGCCGCCGATTAAACTTTCTCTGGAAGAATCACTGGACTTTGTTGAAGATGATGAACTGGTTGAAGTTACACCGAAAAATCTCAGATTGAGAAAAAAGCTCCTGTCAGCTCATGACCGGAAAAGATCTGAAAAATAACCGCCTGTATTTTCAGCTGATTAGCCCGTCACCGCCGCTCAAACGAGGATTTAAACATGAATAATCCCGATTCTGAACTTGTAACCATTGTCCTGACCGGTATCGGGGAATGCGGCGGCGCACTGGGTCAGTCACCGGAAGGTCTGCCGGTCAACACTTTCGGCGGTATCGCCGGCGAAACGGTCCAGGTGCGCATTCTGCGCGATTCCGAAACTCAACTTGAAGGCATGCTTGAGAAAGTGGTCACTCCGTCACCGCATCGCCGGGAACCTCCCTGCCCCTATTTCGGTGATTGCTCCGGTTGCCAGTGGCAGCATATTGAATACCCCCACCAACTCGTACTTAAACAGGAGTTGGTCCAAAATGCCCTGGCCGGGCAAGGCATTGATTTCCCCATCAATGCCGTGGTGCCGGCGCCGGAGGAATTCGGTTACCGCAATCACGCCCGTTTTACAGTACGCCGCCGTCTGAACCGGTTCGGTTTTATCAACCGGGTCACCCGCCGGTTTGCGCCGGTTGACCAGTGTCTCATTATGACCGAAGGCATTAACTCCCTGATGGCGGCGCTGGCCGGCCGTTGTGGCGAAACGTCCCAGTTTTCCATTCGTTACGGTGTCAACACCGACGAGTACTTGATCCAGCCGAAATTAAAAAACCCTGAGGTCACGGTCATTACCGGGCAAACGTATTACCACGAGATTATGGCCGGCCGGCGTTTTCGGGTTTCGTCACCGGCATTTTTTCAGGTTAATATCGCTCAGGCCGAAAAACTGGCGGAAATTATCCGGGACCGATTACAGCTCACCGGCGAGGAGACAGTCGTTGATGCCTACGCCGGAGTGGGAACTTTCGCCGTGCTGCTGGCACCCTATGTTAAAAAAGCGATCGCCATTGAAGAATCCGGTGCCGCCGTCAAAGATGCCCGGGCTAACATTCGCGAATTCAACAATGTGGAACTGCTGGAAGCCCGAACGGAATCAGTCCTGCCTCACCTGGGGCGGCTGGCCGATGCCGTCATCGTTGACCCGTCCCGCAACGGCTGCCATCCCGGTGCCTTGAAGACGCTGAACTTTTATCCCTCAAAGAGATTGGTCTATGTTTCCTGCAATCCCGAAGCGCTGGCCCGGGACCTGGTGACGCTGACCCATGGGCCTTATGACCTTGAAGACATCACCCCGGTTGATCTCTTCCCGCAGACTTTCCATGTTGAAACGGTGGCAACCTTAAAACATAATCAGTCTAAAGAAGAGGCTTTTACTCAACGCCAGAACCTGATACTGGCCTCCGCCTCACCCCGTCGTGCTGAAATACTGACTGCTTTGGGCTTAAAGTTTGCCACGTCCGCCTCATCGGTAACTGAAACACCTGCCGCCGGTTTAACACCGGCAGAACAGGCGCTGGCTCACGCCCGCTCCAAGGCATCGGCGGTGGCCGGCCGAACTGAGCATGGCACGGTCATCGCCGCAGATACCATCGTCGTTCTTGACGGTGAAATGATGGGAAAACCCGACTCGCCGGAGCAAGCCGCCGAAATATTGAAGGCGCTTCGCGGCAAAACCCACCGGGTTGTCACCGCAGTTGCCGTCACTGATGCTGCCACTGGTGAGACCCTGGCTGACATTAAAACCAGTCAGGTTACCATGCGGCATTATACTGATGCTGAAATTGATATTTATGTCAATTCCGGCAGCCCGCTGGATAAAGCCGGGGCTTACGGTATCCAGGATAAGGAATTTAATCCGGTTGCCTGCATCAAGGGCTGCTATCACAACGTCGTCGGCCTGCCGGTCTGCCTGATGATGGACATGCTGCTTAAACTAAGCGTTCACCCGAATGTCTCATCCAATTGGCGCCCGGAGGCCGGGTGCCGTGACTGTGCCAAATGGCATAACACTTAAGAGGGAAAGGCCGCTTTTAGCGCACGCAAAGCGCGCAACGTCACCCATTTGCCCGGCTGACCTTTTTCCTCAATTGTAACCCACTTCTTACCGTCATGGGCCGATTCCATCAGCCATCGGCCTTCAGCATCTTGTTTGTCCAAAACCAGTTGCCAAATCGCTTGTAACCGTGAATCCGCCCCATCTCCGAGGCGAGTCAATACTTCCAGAACCTCCAATATGTCTGACGAATATAGCATGGGAAACCCCAATTTGAACCAGGCACGATAGTCTTTGGATTTATCACGGGTCGGAAAATCACAAATTTTCAGATTGGTTCCAAAAAGGAATTGCCGCCCTGTTTCAATTGCTTCGTGAATCGTCCGACTGCGCTGGAGGCAGTTTACCCTGCTCAAAGCCCCCATCGCTTTTACCACCCCCCAGGCACAGGGCATTCCGGTATTTGCGCTGCAGACGAAACCCGGACCCGGGGTGTAGCGATAATACCTGATGGGAGATTCGTCGCCAACCTCAGCAATATCTTCACCGGTGATCAACCTTGCCTGCCACTCAACGGCGTTCATCACTTTCGGATCACCTGTCATGCCAAGATCAAGCATCGCCGCTGCCAGGTACCCGGCATGGCAATGTAGTAAACCGGGATTGGTGCCGTTGTAGCTGAACCAGCCGGCAGGCGCGATGGTATGCCCTAACATATACTCAGCCGCCAGCCGTACTCCCGGGTGTGATATGTCGGCGCCCATTTGAGCCAGTGTCACCAGCGACCACACTGAACCGGTGAATTTCGGCCCATACCCGCCTCCGGGCTTAACCCAAAAACCTTCCGGCCGCATCCGGCTAAGAATAGTGGCCACGGAACCTGTTGAAAAGGCATCTGCTTTAGCTTGAATAAATTCTGGAGAGTCAGCCGGTGAATCCTGCAAGTCCCGTAATGCCAGATAACGCACCGCAGGATTTTGGATATCCGGCTCAAGCAACCAGTCAACCGGATTCCCTTTCACCATGTCCTGCCAGCCGGACATTTTAAGCCCCCCGGAATTTATTGGTGATCGGCAATCGGCGGTCTCTCCCGAAAGCCTTGGGCGTAATCTTCACGCCCGGCGGTGACTGACGCCTTTTGTATTCACTGGAGTCCACCAGCCGGGCTATCCGGCGCACCGTTGCCGCGTCATATCCCTGCGCAATGATTTCCGGCACGCTCCGGTCTTCTTCCACATAGGCCGACAGTATCGGGTCAAGCACATCATAAGGCGGCAGACTGTCGGAGTCTTTTTGTTCCGGTCGCAGTTCCGCCGAAGGTGCCCGGTTAATTATGGCTTGAGGTATCAAGTCACGCCCGGCTTGCCGGTTGCGATGTTTGCACAGTTCATAGGCCAGCGTCTTGGGTACATCCTTGATTACCGCAAAACCCCCGGCCATATCGCCGTAAAGTGTGGTGTAACCGGTAGCTACCTCGCTCTTGTTGCCGGTATTTAACACCAGCCAGCCGAACTTGTTGGATAACGCCATCAGCAGATTGCCGCGGATGCGGGCCTGAATATTTTCTTCAGTCACGTCAGCGTTCAGCCCGGTAAAAACTCCAGCCAGATTATCCAGATAGGCGCTATACACCTCTTCAATAGGAATGGAAAACACCTTGATACCCAGATTAGCCGCCAATTGCCCGGCGTACTCGGCACTAACCGGAGAGGAAAAACGGGACGGCATTATCAGACCGTTAACGTGTTCCGCGCCGACCGCATCAACCGCCACTGCCGCCACCAGAGATGAATCCAACCCGCCGGACAGGCCGATAATCACATGCTGGAAGCCGTTTTTGGTGATATAGTCCCGGGTTCCCGTCACCAGCGCCTGATAGACCTCGGCGTCCGGCTCCAGTAGTCCAGCCATCCGGCGCAGACCGGATTTGTCAGTGTCTATCCCGCCAACACTCAGGTCGGTTATCAGCAGTTCTTCATTGAATTGACCGGCTCTGGCAATCACCGTTCCCTGGCGGTCAACCACCAGACTGGCGCCGTCAAACACCAGTTCGTCCTGTCCGCCCACCAGATTGCAGAAAGCCACGCTGACTCCGTGATCCAGCGCCCGGCTCTTGAGCATCTGTTCCCTAACCAGATATTTCCCGTGGTGATATGGTGAAGCACTGATATTCAAGATTAATTCGGCGCCGGCTGCGGCCTGCCCGGCGGTCGGCCCGTTGTCCCGCCAGATATCTTCACACACGTTCAGGCCAACTTTGACTCCTCTAATGGTGAATACCGGACAGGCCTGCCCCGGTTGAAAATAACGCTGTTCATCAAAAACACCGTAATTCGGCAGATGTATCTTATGGTAGATACCAGTTATTTGCCCGTCCTGAATCACCGCCGCAGCGTTGAATAGCCCTTCCGGCCGGCAATCCACAAATCCCACCACCGCCGTAATCCCCTGCACCACCGCCGCCACCTCGCTCATGGCTTTTCCGTTCGCTGCAATAAAGCCCGGTTTGAGCAGCAGGTCTTCGGGCGGATAACCGCAAACCGTCATTTCGGGAAAAACCACCAGGTCGGCACCGGCATCCCGTGCCTTTATCAGGTATTCGCTGATCAGCCGGACATTCCCGGAAAAATCACCCACCGTGGTATTTATCTGCGCCTGCGCCAGCCGTAATTTTTTCATCGTCTCGCTATCGTATGAGGCTGCCGGTTCATTGTCAAGTGCCCTGTAAAGCCGTCCCGTTATTTAGATGCTATAATAGCCGACTGATGGCTGTCTCTCATGTAATACCGCATTTCCGGGAAGAATCGGCTTTTTTTGAACAGGGCCTTACCCTGGTCGCCGGTGTGGATGAAGCCGGCCGGGGGGCCCTGGCCGGACCGGTGGTGGCCGGGGCCGTTATTTTGGGACGGCGGCGGCGCAAAGGCTGGCTTAAGGTCGTCAAAGACAGCAAACTGTTGTCAGCCAAAACCCGGGAAGAACTTTATGACTTGATCACTACGGAATCGCTTGCCTTTGGTATCGGCGTCGTCTCGCACCAGCATATCGACGCCCACGGCGTCGTTGCCGCCACCAAACTGGCGATGAAACTGGCGCTTTCGGAACTCCAGCCCGGAGCAGACGGTTTGTTGATTGACTACCTGACCCTGCCGGACATCCGCCTGCCCCAAAAAGGCATCGTGGACGGCGATGCCGTCTGCATATCCATCGCCTGCGCTTCTATCATCGCCAAAGTCACCCGTGACCGGCTGATGACCGCGCTGGATGACCGCTATCCCCTTTATCACCTGAGCCGGCACAAAGGATACGGCACCGCGGAACACCTGGCCTGCTTGAATCACCATGGACCATGCCCGATTCACCGCCGTTCCTTCGCTCCGGTTCAACACTTCCGGAGCCTTTTATGAGCCGGATCAGCACCGGGCAAAACGGCGAAGCCATCGCCCGCAAATATCTGGAAAAGAACGGCTACCGAATTCTGGCCGCCAACTGGCGTTCCAAAAATGCCGAGTTGGACCTGATCGCCCGGAAAGGCCGAGAAATTGTGTTCGTAGAAGTCCGCGCCAAATCCACTGACGCCTTCGGCACCCCGGCGGAATCCGTCACCCGGCACAAACAACGGAAACTGATCAGCGCCGCACAGAGCTACCTGGCTGAAAATAAGATTGACGGGGACTGGCGCATTGATTTCATCGGCATCCAGTTCACCGGTAATACCCACCAGCTGGAACATATACCTTACGCCGTAAGTCTGGAATAATTTACAGGCCGGGTCGCCCTGTGTTACCGGCAGCCCATCAGCTTTGCCTTGCTCCAGCCCTTATGCTACAATCAGGCGCTTAAATATATTGAATGAATGTCCAATCGGATGTGACTTGACTTATTTCCACAGTCAAACGCTACGGGCCGTTGATGCCAACCTTGACCGCGCTGCCGAGGGCTTGCGCGTTCTTGAGGACGTGGCACGTTTTTGTCTTGATTCACTGCCCGTATCTGCCGAATTAAAAAGCCTGCGCAATCGCCTGCTGGCCGGCATCCCCTTCACCAGTGCTGAATTAACTTCGGCCCGTGACAGCTCCGGCGACGTCGGCCGAAATCCAGAAGCAGCTAAAATCCCATCAACAGGTCTGGCTGATACCGTAACCGCCAATGCCCGGCGGGTGGAACAGTCACTGCGGGTCCTGGAAGAACTGGCACGCCTGCCGGATTCCCGCCTCAGCGGTGCGTTATTTGAATCAATCCGTTACCGGGTATATGACCTGGAGAAAGAACTCACCGGAGCCGTCGGCCGCCGCCACCGACTTAAGCGGCTGGGGGAACATTACCTGATCACCGGTAACATCGCTGCCGCTGCCGAAGCTCTGGCTGAACCGGCAACCACGGTTCAGCTCAATGAGAGCGGGGCCGGCCGCGGCGAGTTGTGGCGGCAGGCTTTGAACCTGTCGGGCTCGCAAACACCTGATAAAGGTCTCTTTATTATTGGAGAATATGCAGACATCGCCGTCGCCGTTAACGCCGACGGCGTTGCCATTAACGGCGGTTCGTTACCGCCCGGGGTGATAAGAAAACTACTGGCGGTTGACCAGCTCATCGGTTTTGCAGCCCGGGATACTGACGAGGCGGTCAAAGCAGCCGACAGCGGGGCTGATTATCTGGTCTGCCCGGCAGCCTTAAAAAACACTCTCGCCGGCCGGGTCGGCATTCCGGTCATTACCCCACAGGAGACCGCAGCGGTATGACGCAGGATTTTGCCGAAAGATTGGACCGGATTGCCGCCGGCATCCGCATTGCCTTTTCAGAAAAAGATGCCGCCAGAGAGAAATCCCTGCCCCTGTCCCGGGAAGCCATCAGGTTTTGTTCGCTGTCCATCCGCGCCATACACCGCCAGCAACTGACCGAAGCCGAAGAGGCGCTGAACAAGGCAGACGGTCTGCTCCAGGAAGCGGCGGCCAGCATCAAAGCCTGTGACGAATTATCCAACATCAGCTTTTTCCGTGATGCCCAGAAGGAATACGCCGAAGGCCGCATCACTCTGGCCGTCATCAACGGACAACCGATTCCGGCTCCGGAAGACCTCAGTGTTGATTCCGCCGCCTACCTGAACGGCATGTCCGAGGTCGTCGGTGAATTACGCCGCTATATCCTTGACGGCCTGCGCCAGGGCGATATGTCGCGGTCGGAAGAACTGCTTGGCATCATGGACTCAATTTATGAGATACTGGTCACCATGGATTTTCCCGATGCCATTACCGGTAACCTGCGCCGCAGTACCGATGTGGCGCGGGGTATTCTGGAAAAAACCCGCAGCGACCTGACTCTGTCACTCCAGCAGAAGCGCCTGGAAGGTCAACTGGGTGCGCTTAACGATAGGCTTAAATAGAGAGCAAAATAATAAAAGGAGGAATCTGAACTAGTGGACCCAATTATTCTAGCCCTCGGCAGTGCGGTCCTGGGACTGGTGCTCGCCGGATTCCTGGCCAAGTTCGTACTTAGCCAGGATGAAGGTAACGCTAAAGTCCGGGAAATCGCCGCTGCCATCAAAGAGGGAGCCCTGGCCTTCCTTGGACGCGAGTATAGGATACTCGCAATCTTCGTCGCGATAGTCACCCTGGTACTGATTGTCGTCCCTGACCTCGGCTGGAAAGTAGCACTGGCTTTTGTTTTCGGTGCCATCAGCTCCGGTCTGGCAGGTTACATCGGCATGAGTATCGCCATCCGCGCCAACTCCCGCACCGCCGCAGCCGCAGCGGTCAGCCTGAACCATGGTCTGAAAGTTTCTTTCCGCGCCGGTTCGGTCATGGGTATGAGTGTGGTCGCCATCGGCCTGCTCGGCCTGTCTATCCTGTACTTCGCCTTTAATGGCGATGCCAACTTCCTGGCCATCATCCCCGGCTACGGCTTCGGCGCTTCTTCAGTCGCCATCTTCGCCCGCGTCGGCGGCGGTATTTACACCAAGGGTGCCGACACCGGCGCTGACATTGTCGGCAAGGTGGAAAAAAGCATTCCTGAAGATGACCCGCGCAACGCTGCGGTCATCGCCGATTTCGTCGGCGACAACGTCGGCGACACCGCCGGCATGGGTGCCGACCTCTTTGAATCCTATGTTGACTCTATCATCGCCACCATGACCCTCGGCACTATCGCCGTGTTCTCCACCCATCTGAATATCGGTCTGGTGCCGGATGAACAAACAGCCTGGTGGCTGCCGATGCTGGTCGCCGCCGGCGGTATCGTCGCTTCTATTATCGGCATCTTCTCGGTCCGCGTCGGTGAGAAATTGCAGATGACGGCGCTTTTAAATGCGCTGCGCCGCGGCACCTATGTCGCCGCCATTCTGTCGGTGATATTCTCTTTCGCCGCAGTGTATTTCCTGGAAGCCGACCTCGGCTTATTTGTGGCCATCGTAGCCGGTTTAGCTGCCGGTATGGCCATCGGTGAAAGCACCAACTACTTCACTTCATACGTTTACAAACCCACCCTTAAAATCGCTGAGGCCTCTCAGACCGGCGCCGCCACCAACATCATCGCCGGCTTTGGCAACGGCCTGATGAGCGTCGCGCCCCCGGTCGTCTTTATCGTCATCGCCATTATCGTCGCCTACAATTTCGGTGACGTCTACGGCGTAGCGCTGGCCGGCGTCGGCATGCTGGCCACCCTGGGTATTCAGGATGCCACCGATGCCTACGGCCCGGTCGCTGACAACGCCGGCGGCATTGTGGAAATGTCCGGGATGCCTCACGAAATTCGCGAGCGCACCGACGCGCTGGATTCCCTGGGCAACACCACCGCCGCCATCGGCAAGGGTTTCGCCATCGGCTCCGCCGGGCTGACCGCCCTGGCTCTGCTGCTGTCCTACACCATCGCTGTCGGCATCACCCCGTCTCAAATCAGTCTGCTGGACCCCGCCGTGCTGGTCGGTCTGTTCCTGGGCGGCATGCTGCCCGCGGTCTTCAGCGCCATGACCATGCAGGCGGTCGGTAAAACCGGCTTCTCCATCGTTAATGAGGTCCGCCGCCAATTCGCGGAAATCCCCGGTTTGATGGAAGGTACCGGCAAGGCGGAATACGCCAAGTGCGTTGACATCTGTACCAAAGAGTCTCTCAAACAGATGATTCTGCCCAGCGTTATGACCGTTCTGGCTCCTATCGTTATCGCCTTCTTATTCGGCAAGATCGCCTTGGGCGGCTTCCTGATTGGCGCTACGGTTACCGGCTTCATTCTGGCTGTGGCCTTCTCCAACGCCGGCGGCAGCTGGGACAATGCCAAGAAGTGGGTTGAAACCGGTGCTTACGGCGGCAAACGCTCCGAAGCCCATAAAGCAACCGTCATTGGCGATACCGTTGGCGACCCCATGAAGGATACCTCCGGTCCGTCACTCAACATCATGATTAAACTGGTGTCCATCATCTCTTTGGTGCTGGCTCCGGTCATCGTGAATATGAACGGTATCTTTTAGCATTCCCGCCTGGGCGGATTAACTAAAAATGGATTACCCCGGCGCTCGTCTCCGATAGTAGTATCGGGGCCGTGCCCGGGGTAAACTTTTATGGCATCGTCAAGGGCCAGTAGCCGGGTATTCAGACTGTCAATTAAAGTATTATAGTCGCCGCCCGGCAGGTCCGTCCGCCCGATACCGCCGGCAAACAGCGCGTCCCCGGTAAAGACAGTATCCTGACCGTAAAGCGCAATGCCTCCCGGAGAATGACCCGGCACATGCAGTACGGTGAATTTCATTTCTCCAATACTAAGGTCTTCCCACCCCTGCAATATCATTTCCGGTGCCGGCACCGGCGTGGCCCGAAAACCAATCAGCCGGGGCAACGAGTCATCATTCAACAATTCCAGGTCACCCTGATGCACCGCCAGTACCGCCCCGGTCGCTTCTTTCACCGCGCCGGTTGCTGCCGTATGGTCAAAATGACCGTGGGTCAGGATGATATATTTTATCTTCAGTCCCAGCTGCCGGATCCGGCTTATTATCAGTTCCGCGTCAGCGCCCGGGTCAATCACCAGCCCTTCTTTAGTGGTTTCATCACCCACCAGATAACAATTAGCCTCAATCGCCCCGACCGTTAAACGTTCCAAAATCATCAGTGCGTCAACTCCTCATCTTTTTTGGTCTTGCTTCCCCATTTACTATATAGTATTTTTATTATTGGTTCATTCTCTGGAGGTTATTTTTGACCGAACACATCATGTCCGGCCTGACCCTCATTCTGGTACTGGGCATCGCCGCTCAGGTTGTCGGCTGGTATACCCGTATCCCCTCAATCGTGATTTTGATCGGTGCCGGTTTGCTGGCCGGTCCGGTTTTCGGCTGGCTGCAACCCGAGGCTGTTTTCGGTGACCTCTTAACTCCTTTTATTTCTCTTTCGGTGGCCATCATTCTTTTTGAAGGCGGACTCAGCCTCAAACTGGAGGAAATCAAGCGCACCGCCAGGGTGGTTACCAGGTTGATTACGCTGGGGGTAGTCCTCACCTGGGTGGTCGGAGCTCTCGGTGCCTGGTGGCTATTGGGTCTGGACTGGGCGCCGGCAATCCTGTTATCCGCCATTCTGGTCATCAGCGGCCCGACAGTCATTATGCCGCTGCTGCGCCATTTACGCCTGCGGGGCGATATCGGCCCCATTCTCAAATGGGAAGGTATTCTTATTGACCCGATAGGAGCCACCCTGGCGCTGCTGGTTTTCGGCGTGATTCTGGCCGGCGGCCCGGAAGAAGCGGTGCTGCAGGGCCTGACGACGCTTGTCGTTACTCTCCTGGTCGGGGTCATCCTCGGCGGCGCCAGCGGATTGCTGATTACACAACTGCTGCGCCGTTTTCTTATCCCGGATTTCCTGCAGATTCCGGTGGTGCTGGCCGTAGTCATCGGAGCCTTTCTGGTATCTGATTTGATTCAGCCGGATTCAGGTTTATTTACCGCCGTCATCATGGGTGCCGTTCTCGCCAATCAGAAGCAGGTAAGTGTTGAGCACATCGTGGATTTCAAGGAAACCCTGGGGCTGATACTGATTTCACTATTGTTCATTACCCTTTCGGCCACCATTGATATCCAGGCCATCAGGCCGCTGGCGGGCGGCATCCTGTTGTTCAGCCTGTTGCTAATTTTTCTGGCCCGGCCGCTGTCGGTATTTATCGCCGGCTGGCGGTCAAAGTTGAAATGGCGGGATAAAATATTACTGAGTGCTGTCGCCCCCCGAGGTATCGTGTCCGCCTCCGTGGCTTCGGTATTCGGCTTCAGACTTGCTGAACAAGGTTTTGCCGATGCAGACATATTGTTGCCGATAACCTTTGCCGTCATCATAATCACCGTTATCTCCTCCAGCACCCTGGCCACCGTGGCCACCCGCGTGTTCAAAATATCCAAACCGAATCCTCAGGGCGTCGTCTTTATCGGCGGCCAAATCTGGGTGCGGGACATCGCCACTATTCTGGAAGAATTAAAAATTCAAACCTGCATTATTGACCACAGCAAATCTAATATTGCCTACGCCCGGCGTAAAAAACTCAAAGCCTATTACGGCAATGCCCTGTCGCCGGGTATTGCCGATAACCTGGGATTCAGTGATTACGGCCGGGTACTCTCCATGACTTCCAATGATAACGTAAACCACCTGGCAGCCCTGCAATTCAGTAAGGAATTTGGCTCGGCCAATACTTACCTGTTGCCGCCGGAAAACCTGCCGGCTTCTAAAAAAGCAGCCCATTTAAAAAGCCACCTGCCCGGCCGGGTTCTATTTGACGACCGAGCCGGTTATGAAACCATCAATGACCTGTATCTTGAAGGCGCCAGGATTAAAACCACAAATCTTACTGCCGACTACCCCTTCAAGGCTTTTTTGAGTGACCACAAGAAAGCTATACCCCTGTTCCTGGTGTCGGCTTCAGCGGAACTGACCGTAATCACTCCGGATACGGATTTGGAAAACAAGGCGGTAACCACCCTCGTTGCCCTGGTTTCCTGAATCCCCGGCATTTCCATCGCCGGCAGGATTAAGGTAGAATATGGCACGAGGAACACGTGCCGCAAAACCCTGATCCGCTGAAATTTCGTTTGAGTTTTATTATCCTGCCGCTGGCTGTTATGGTCATCGCTGCGGGTATTGCCGGGTTTTTTTTCGGCCAGTTGCCGGCCGAGATTCATTACCGCTTCGGCCTGGACGGCGCACCTTCCGGCGACCCGGTTTCCAAAAACGGCTTTATCGGGCTGATGCTGGCTATCCAAATCGGTTTGACCGGGCTGGCCTACCTGTCCGTCAGAGCTATCGGGCGGGTGCAGCTGTTTCAGGATAATGTCCACAACTTCTGGTTCAATCCCACCAAACTGTTGACAGCCATGGGCAACATGCCGGCCATTATCCAGACCGTAGTGGCCTATATTCTGATTGATGGCATCTTTTATGCTCTTAATGACAGTCACCTTATGCCGCTGTGGCTGTTTACTCTGATCACCCTGGTGCTCGGCGGAATTATCCTCATCATCTATGCCTTACCGGTGGTCTTGCAGACTTACCGCGGTTTTGATTCTTTCCAGGACAAGAAAAAGGAGTAATTACTTGGCACAGGACGCAAAAAACCCCACCGAAATGGATAAAATTGTATCGCTCAGCCGCCGGCGCGGCTTTGTCTTTCAGTCCAGTGAAATTTACGGCGGCCAGGGCGGTTGCTGGGATTACGGCCCCTTGGGCGTCCAGCTCAAGAACAACATCAAACAGGCCTGGTGGCAATCCATTATTCAGGAGCGCGATGACGTTGTCGGTGTGGATTCCTCCATCCTGATGAACCCCCGCGTCTGGGAAGCCTCCGGTCACGTCACCGGCTTTTCGGATCCCATGTGTGACTGCCTCAAGTGCAAAATGCGCTGGCGACCGGAGGATTTTGAGGGCACTGTCTGCCCTTCCTGCGGTGGAGAATTGACCGCGCCGCGTCAGTTTAATTTGATGTTCAAAACCTTTATGGGCCCGGTGGAAGATACCGCTGCCGTCGTCTATTTGCGGCCGGAAACCGCTCAGGGCATCTTCGTTAATTTTGAGAATGTGCTGAATACCACCCGTAAAAAACTGCCTTTCGGCATCGCCCAAATCGGCAAGAGCTTTCGTAATGAAATCACCACCGGCAATTTCATCTTTCGCTCCCGGGAGTTTGAACAGATGGAACTGGAGTATTTCGTCAAACCGGGCACCGATGAATACTGGCACGATCACTGGCTCCAGACCCGGCTTGACTGGTATGCCTCTCTGGGTATGAATCCGGCTAATCTGAGGTTGCGGGCGCATTGCGACAGCGAGCTGGCCCATTATGCCAAAGCCTGCTCTGACATCCAGTATCTGTTCCCCATGGGTTGGAGCGAGTTGGAAGGCATTGCCAACCGTTGTGATTTTGACCTCAAGCAACACTCGGAGCACAGCGGCAAGAAGCTGGAATATTTTGATGAAGAAACCAAAGAACACATCACTCCTTACGTCATTGAGCCGTCAGCGGGGGTTGATCGCTCAGTGCTGGCGTTCCTGATTGATGCCTATACCGAGGAGCCGGATAAGGATGAGATCCGCTCCGTGCTGAAGCTGCATCCCCGCCTCGCTCCGTTCAAGGCCGCCGTACTGCCGCTGTCCAAGAAGGAACCGCTGGCTAATCTGTCAAAGGAAGTCTATGCCTCGCTCCGCAAAGCCTGGATGGTGACCTATGATGATGCCCAGAGCATCGGCCGTCGCTACCGGCGTCAGGATGAGATCGGTACGCCCTACTGTATTACGGTGGACTTTGACTCCCTCAATGATAATCAGGTCACTATTCGTGAGCGGGACTCCATGACCCAGGTCCGCATCCCCATTGCGGAGATTAAAGCCTACCTCTTCCCCCGTCTCAAAGGTGAGCTAAAATAGAGAACAGCGCCGAATCAGTGATTCAGCAATGAAGATTATCCATTTTGCGGACCTGCATCTGGGGGTGGAAACCTATGGCCGTCCCGACGCCGACAGCGGCCTTAACACCCGTTTCCTGGATTTTCTGGCGGCGTTTGATAAGCTGGTGACGTATGCCGTCGCTGAAAAAGTGGACCTGGTTTTATTCTGCGGTGATGCCTTCAAAAGCCGGGACCCGTCCCAGACTCAGCAGCGGGAATTCGCGCGCCGTATCCGCCAACTGGCCGATAATAATATCCCGGTTTTTCTGCTGATCGGTAATCACGATCTTCCGGCAGCTTCCGGGCGCGCTACGTCAACCGAAATTTACGATATCTTGCGCATCTCCAGAGTCACTGTGGCTGCCAAACCTGGTATCTACCGCATTGCCACCGCTTCCGGCGATATCCAGATAGCTGCCTTGCCCTGGCCCCGCAAAGGCGCGCTGGAGGTTAAAGCCCAGAATGATGATCGTCCCTTGTCGGCGGAAGGCCTGAAGGCCGGTATTGAAGCCATCTTATCAGCCAAGGTTGAACGCATGGCGGCGGAACTGGATCCGTCATTACCAGCGGTGCTGGCCGCCCACATCTGGGTGGACGGGGCCCGCCTCGGGTCGGAAAAATCACTAGTGCTTGGCAATGAACCGACAGTCATGCTGGGCAATATCGCATCTCCCAAATTTGATTATGTCGCCCTGGGTCATCTTCACAAGCGACAGGTGCTTAATGAAACGCCGCCGGTAGTTTATGCCGGCGGGCTGGAGCGCCTGGATTTCGGTGAAGAGAAAGACGATAAGGGCTTTTATGAGGTTGAATTGACTACCGGATCCGCTATAAAAAAAGTAAATTATCGGTTTCACCGCCTTGACGGCCGCAGGTTTCTCACCCTGGAGAAAACCCTTGGTGCAGACTGTCTGGATCCCACGGCGGAAGTGTTGGCATTGATTGAAGCCAACCGGGAACTGATTATGAACTCCGTCGTGCAGCTAAAATTACGGCTACCCGAGTCCATCGCCCCGGCCCTCCGTGAATCGGATATTAAAAGTGCGCTCAAGGGTGCCCATTATTTTGCCGTTTCCCGCCTGATTGAACGGGAAAACCGGAGCCGGTACGGCGTTGCTGAGGCTGAAGCACTGTCGCCCCGAAAAGCTCTGGAACAGTATCTGGACGTCCAGGCAATTACCGGCACCCGCCGGACGGAACTGCTGCAGCATGCGGACATATTGCTGGCTGAGGTTTCAAACTCATGAGAAAAACCAGATCATCACCTGTTGCCGCCCCTGGTCTGACGCTGTTGAAAGCTCTTCGCGATGCCGGCGCCGGTTCCCGGCGGGAGCTGGCGGAAGCCATAAAAAAAGGACAGGTCACCGTCAACGATATTCCCGCTGAAGGTTATAACCTGGAGCTGGCCAACGGAGACATCGTCAAGCTGAACGACCAGATTATTGAACTCACCGGCACCAGCGCCAACAAAATCTACCTGATTCTCAATAAACCGCTGGGCATTATCTCCACCACCGATGATCCGCAGGGGCGGACCACCGTGCTTGATCTGATACCGGAAAGTTATCGCCGTTACCAGTTGTTTCCGGTCGGACGCCTGGATGAAAATACCACCGGGCTGATACTGCTGACCAATGACGGCGAACTGACCCACCGGCTGACCCACCCCAGCTTCGGCGTGGAAAAAGAGTATCTGGTCGCCATCAACGGCGCCCTGACGGTCACCGATTTTGAAAAAGTGAAAGAAGGCATTGTCCTGGATGACGGTCTGAGTGCTCCGGCCATGATTCATCCGGTATTGAAAGCCCCTTACAATTACCGTGTTATCATTCACGAAGGCCGTAAGCGCATCGTCAGGCGTTTGTTCGCCGCGCTGGGCCACCAGGTAAGAATATTGAAGCGGATCAGAATCGGCTCAATTGAGTTAAGAGATTTGAAGGAAGGTAACTACCGCCGTCTGTCGCCTTCAGAGATTCAGCGTTTGACCCGCACCGCCGCCCAGCCGCCTAAACCAAACTCAGGGCTAAAACCCGGTACCGCCCGAAGCCGTTGACCTCTATCCTTACAGCGGCTTGTTGATGGATTTAAGGTTAGGCTTGTAGCGCCGGATTTCCCATTCCCGCACACATTTCAGCCCGTCGTCGTCTTTCATTTCGTGCCAGAACCGATAGTAATAGGACACGTAAAACTTGGGCACCAGCGCTGTATGGACGGTGATTACCCGGTCGGCCACCTTTTCCACCGTCCGCACCGCCATTTCTGAAGCCACCGGCACCGCCACCACGATACGGGCAGGCCGCCGCCGCCGGACCGACTCCACCGCCGCCATCATGGTGTAACCCGAAGCCAGACCATCGTCAACGATAAGTGCCGTCTTGCCGGTCACCACTGACAGCGACCGGTTCGGGCCGCGAAAGGCCAGGGAGCGTTGCTGGATATCATTGCGCACTTTGGCCACCTGGTAGTTAATCTGAGACTGGGTCAGGCCCACGGATTTGATAATGTCGTTATTAAAAATGGTGGTACCATCATCAGCCACCGCGCCGAACCCGCCCTCAGGCCGCAGCGGAATGGGAATCTTACGCGCAATAACGACATCAAGGTCCACTCCCAGTGCCAGGGCTACCTGCAAACCCACCGGTAAGCCGCCGTTAGGTATCGCCAGCACAATGGCCGGTTCATTTTTATATGCCGTCAATTTCTCGGCCAGTTGTTTGCCGGCATCAAAGCGGTTTTCAAACAAAGGCTGGGGGGCTGGTGCGCGAAAAACCATAGGTTGTTATACCTGCTTTCCAATTAGTGCGAAGGCGCCGACATCTACCAGACCCAGGTCGGTCAGTTTAAGTTCGGGGATTACCGGCAAAGCCAGAAAGGACAGCGCGGCGAACGGCGCCGGAGCGCTGACGCCGGTTAGTAAGGCCGCGGCTTCCAAATGTTCAAATCCCGCCACCACCTCATCCAGCGGCCGGTCGGACATCAGTCCGGCAATCGGTAAAGCCAGAGAAGCCAGTACTTTCCCGTCCCGGACTACCGTTAAACCGCCGCCCATCCGGATGACTTCCTGAACCGCCTTCTGTATCTCCTCATCGGAAGTACCGACGCAGATAATATTGTGCGAATCATGGGCGACCGAAGAAGCCAGGGCGCCGCCGGACAGGCCGAACCCCTTGACCAGTCCGATACCGATATTACCGGTACCATGGTGTCTTTCCACTACCACCATTTTCAAAATATCCCGGTTGAGATCAGGTATCGCCGTTATTTTTTCTTTCAAATACCGGGTGACAATCTGTCCCGGCACCAAACCGATAACCGGCGCCGGTCCGTCCCTCAGGTCAGGTTCCAGTGATTTTCGGTCAAACGGCTTGACCTGCATGCTGCGCCTCAAGGCTTCGGGAGCCTTGGGTGTAACTTCAAACAAGGCCTGACCATCATTTGCAATCAGGCGGCCATTAAAAAATACCTGTTTGATATCTAATACCCGCAGGTCATCCGTTACCAGCAGATTCGCCCGGTATCCCGGGGCAATCGCCCCGACCTGCTTGAATCCGAAATATTCCGCCGGGTTCAATGTCGCCAATTGAATGGCCGTAACCGGGTCCAGTCCCAGCCGGATGGCTTTGCGGACGATAGCGTCCATGTCCCCATCCCGCTTGAGGTCGGCGCAGCTCCGGTCGTCCACCACAAACATGCACCGGCGGCTGGTCTGGGCTGTTACCAGCGGCAGCAGTTCCTCCAGATTTTTTTCCGTGGAACCTTCCCTTATCATTATGTGAAGTCCGCGCGCTAGTTTTTCGCTGGCTTCAGCCAATCTGGTGGATTCATGATCGGAACCAATGCCGGCGCCGGCATAGGCGTTCAAGTCAAATCCGGTAACACCGGGGGCATGGCCGTCAATAATTTTATCGGCCGCTGCCGTAACCTTCCCCAATACCTGGCTGTCGCCGAACAGCACGCCGGGGAAATTCATCATCTCACCCAGACCGATTACACCGGGCATTTTAAGCACGTCAGTCACGCTGTCAACGTCCAGCACCGCACCGCTGCTCTCCAGATGCGTCGCCGGCACACAGGAAGGCGCCATCACCTTGATATCCAGCGGCAAATGGCGCGACGCCTCCAGAATATAGCGTATTCCTTCAATACCGGTGACATTAACCAGTTCGTGCAAGTCGGTTACCAAACCGGTCGTGCCGCGCGCCGTGACCGCCCGGGCATACTCACCGATATCCAGCATTGAGCTTTCAATATGGGTATGACCGTCAATAAAGCCCGGCAACAAAAACCGGCCTTCAAGATCAATTATTTCTGCGGCGGCGTCATATTCCCCCACGCCGGCAATGATGCCGTCGCAAATCGCCACGGAGGCTTTTTCTATCTCTCCGTTAAAGACATTGACCACCCGGGCATTTTGGAGCAACAGGTCGGCCGGGGCCTCTCTCCGGGCAACCTTTATCCGGCGGTTCAGTTTTTCAATATTCACGGACATCGTTATCCTCCAGAGTGTAGATAGCCGGCAGGTTACGGTAACGCTGCGCACAATCCAGGCCATAACCGACGACGAACTTGTCGGGTATCTCAAACCCGGCATAGTCCACCGCTACCGGCACCCGCCGTCGCGATGGTTTGTCCAATAGGGCGCAGACCCTGACCGAGGCCGGATGCCGGCTGGCCAGGTATTCCCGCAAAGCCTTCAAACAAATACCGGTATCAACAATATCTTCCACAATGATAATGTCCCGGCCGTCCAACGCCGCGGTTGGATTACTGGTCACCACTGCCTGGCCGCAGGTGGTTGTATCACTGCCGTAGCTGGACATGCCGATAAAATCAATTTCCAGCGGCAGCTCTATTTCCCGGACCAGGTCGGCCAGGAAAATAACCGCCCCCTTCAGCACGCCGATGACCAGGGGCGAACGGCCGTTATAATCATCGGATATGCGCGAGGCCAGTTGTTTGATCCTGACTTCAATGTCATGACGAGTGTACAGTAATTTAAGTTCAGGCACACCGGCATTATAAACACTGGTCTGTTTTGTGTCCACCATTCTTGCCTCTCTCTTTACCGCTCGTGCTATAATAGCGGCTGATATGAGTACAGCTGAAAAAGGTCATAACATCGTTACCTGTACCAGGTGCCGTACCAACATTGACACCGCCGTCGCCGGCGGTGACGTTAAATATTGTCCCAATTGCGGCGGTCAATTGTTCACCCCACCCCCGCAGCATAAAACCAACTATTGTCCCGGTTGCGGTAAAGCCCTGTCCGCGCCATTTGATTATTGTCCCGGCTGCGGCACCCGATTAAACGGCGAAGCTTCTGCCGATGGACACACTTCGCCTGAAGATTATCCGCCCACTCCGGCAGAGCTGGCCGCAGCTAAAAAAGGTTTTATCGCTCCGCCCGCCGGGCCATCAGCTGAACACAAACAGGTCGTCACCGACCCTAAATTAAAGAAACTCTACAAACAATGGGCCGCCTATTCCGACCTGCCGGAAGAAGCCCTGCCGGTGATGGAAAAACCCCGTCCGGCTCAGGCGCCCCGGCACCATGCCCCCTCCGGCGGAGGCGTCCAGCTTTCCGGTATTTTGGCAGACATCCCGCCGCGTTATCTTTTTATCGGTGCGGTCGTCATTATCGCGTTGATTCTTATCCTTGCTATTGCCATTGCCATCTGATACCGGCCTGTGCCTGAAAATTCTTGATGTTGCCTTGTCAGTCGTTTAGAATCTCCGCTATTATCGTACATTCTGAGGGCTCTGATTGGTCATTAAAGTAGAAAATCTTGTCAAGGTCTACGGCCCCATCCGCGCCGTGGACGGTCTTAGTTTTGAAGTCAGACAAGGTGAAGTTTTCGGTATGCTTGGTCCCAATGGGGCCGGCAAAACCACCACGGTTGAAATAATTGAAGGCCTCCGCAAACCGGATTCCGGTAAAGTCACCGTTCTCGGCATGGACTCGGCCAGGGCTTCCAACGCTATCAAGCAGCGTATCGGCGCACAGCTCCAGACTCCGGCGCTGATGCCGTCGCTTACGGTGGAAGAACTGCTGGATGTTTTCTCGGCTTTCTATACCCGCACCCTGCCGGTCAATGAGCTTCTGGACATGCTCTCGCTGACCGAAAGCCGCAAAGTACTGGTAAAAAACCTTTCCGGCGGGCAGCTGCAACGCCTGTCGGTGGCCATGGCACTCATCAATGACCCGGAAATCGCTTTTCTGGACGAGCCCACCACCGGCCTGGATCCCCAGGTTCGGCGCGGCATGTGGCAGGTCATTGAGGATATGAAAGCCAAGGGCAAGACTATATTCTTAACCACCCATTACATGGAAGAAGCGGAACGATTATGTGACCGCATCGCTATCGTTGATCACGGCAAGATTATTGCGCTGGACACCCCCCGGGGGCTGATTAACAGTAATTTCCATGAGAAAGCCATCCAGTTTGAACTTGAACCCCGGCCGTCCGAGGCGGAATTATTGAAGTTTCCCGGCGCCATCAGTGTCGCCGTTGATCTCAATGAAGTGGTTATTTACACCGACAATGTGCCGGTCACCATGTCGGCCGTATTGAAATACGCCGAGGACCACAACCTGACCTCCATGCTGCAAGACCTCCATGTCCGGCAGGCTTCACTGGAAGATGTCTTTTTGAAATTAACCGGTCGGAAGATCAGGGAATAGCCGCATGAACAAACTTATCATCGCCAATTTTAAACAGTTTCTGCGTGATAAAACCGCCGTCTTTTTCACTTTCGCCTTCCCGTTGATTTTCATCTTCCTGTTCGGCATGGTTTTCAGCGGTTCCGACGAACTCAACTACAATATCAGGCTGGTCGTTGAAGATGATTCCCACATCGCTCAGGGTTTGAACGAAGCTTTTTCATCGGTGCCCATCTTCACCATATCCGAAGGCGAACTTGACGCCTCTCTTGATACCCTCAAAAACGGCGATCTGACAGCCGTAATCCGGATTCCGGCGAATATTGAGGAAACCATCGGCACCGGCGGCACCGCGGCGCTGACCATTTATCATGACCCCTCCCAAACCCAGACAGCGCAGATAATCCTGCCGGTTGTCCGGCAGATTGTTGATGAATTCAATCGTCAGTTGACCCAGGCACCGATTCTCATCACCGTTTCGGAAGAATCCATCCTGGCCGACAGTTTCCGTTTCATTGATTTCTTCGTCCCCGGCATCCTGGCCATGTCTATCATGCAGAGCGGCCTGTTCGGCATTCTGCCGCTGGTTGAATGGCGGGAAAAGAAAGTTCTCAAACGCCTGGGGGTCACGCCGTTAAGCCGCTCCACCGTGGTTATCAGTCAGCTGGTCTTTCGGTTGGTGCTGGCCGTAATCCAGGCGGCGATTCTGCTTGGCATTGCCTATGCCGTTTTCGGTGTCCCCATCCTGGGCAGTATATTCCTGTTGCTCGGACTGGTTGTCCTGGGAACCCTGGTCTTTATCAGTCTGGGCTATGTCGTTGCCGCCCGCGTTAAGACCGTTGAAGGCGCCACCCCCATTGTTAATCTCATATCCTTCCCCATGATGTTCCTATCCGGTGTCTTCTTCCCGGTGGACATGATGCCGGAATTCATTCGCCCGGTCATTACCGCCATGCCGCTGACCTATCTGGCCGACAGTTTCCGCCAGGTGATGGTGGAATCAGCGCCGCTGTATCCCCTGTCAACCGATATTCTGGTGTTGCTGGGCTGGCTGGTCGTCTGTCTAATTCTAACCATCCGCTTCTTTAAGTGGGAGTAAACTCCACCAAGTTGAGGGCTTTTTTGTAGCCCTCAGACCACCACTAGACGAACATGGGGGATGAAGGTGCTAATTGAGCGTAGCTACCCATCAGGAGAAGTAACTATTTCTATGTTGCCATGCCATTGGCGTTTGGAAAGGTATTAAGGTGTTCAGTATGGGTCCTATAAACTAATAGTATCGCCTCATATAATTAGAGAAGCTAATAGAGCAGCTACAGAGACTATAATAGTTAGAAATATAAAAACAGTTCCAATCTGTGCTCTCATTTCGTGAACCAAAAACTCCATCGATTTTTCACGATTCGGTATTATAACCGGAGAATGAAGTGATTGCTTTGTTTTCTCAACGATTTCAAATAATTTAATTTGTTCTTCTTCAATTGGTTCTTTGGCTTTAGAATTGTATGCTTGTCTAATCAATTCTACGTCAGCAGCCAATTGATAGAATATCGAAAATTCTTTAGATGCCTGTTTGTAAAGCCTAATTCTTTGGCGAATATTCAGATAATTACTGTCATTGAATTTCTCAAATATTTTCGAGGTGTTACGGATTAGCATTGTCAACTTATATTCACTTTCATTGATACAAATAAGATATACTTGGTGGGCGAAGTACATAGGAAATACAGTGTTAAGAATGTAGCTGACCTGGTTCCAAGCGCTATCAAATAGATAATTCGATAGGCTGGAATGATATTTATATTCAAATTCTATAACCCTATCATTTATAGGCGAAATCACAATATTACTATCATATTTAGAAATCAATTCTATATCCTTTACGGGTTTTAATCTCATAAATAAATAGTCAAATGAGTATTCTATTGTCATATCATTAGAAAGTTTGTTAATTTGCCCTGCGAGATATTTGATTACTCTGAAACCATGACGTCGTGTATTGTAGCGATTTTTACTGAATGTCATTAACTGAAGACCGATGCCATCCATCTTGACTCTTGTTAATATTTTGACATCTTTTTTCGATATATTATTTACAAAATCGGGATCAACACTACTCATTTTGTATACTAGGTCAAATTCAACAGGCTTCCACAAGCAAAAACCAAATTCCTGTGTCAAAGTTTGGGAACACAGCCCTTGAGTAAGATTCGCCACTTCACCCTCAAGAGTACCGGTTATTTTGGAGATTGTGAATCCGTCATTGGTACAGGATTTGATAAATGAGTCTAAATCCAAATGAATCGAATCCCACACCGCACCAGAAGGGGTGATTTGGTTATTCCCCAATCTGATTGCAAATAGTATTTTATTTAAGTAATACATAATTCGCGCCTTTACCATTCTATTCTGGCGTTTGCGCCTTCTCTGTTAGTGAGGGAAGGGGGTCTTGACTGAAGCTGTCACCTTATTTGATGGCGGACTCATCCCGATGCCCTTGTACATCAACTCCCGGACGAGGACAGTGTAAGACTTGCCCCGCTTGTTTGCCTCAGCCTTGAACTTTGCCAGGAAGTCATCCGGTACTCTGACGGAAATGACCGAAGTATTGCGTCCTTTTACCATGTTTTCCATCTTGTCATGTATTACACTATAGCCCCTACGTAAAGGACGGTCAAACAATAAAAGGTAATGCAGGCTGTCGCGGTCAAGTATGTGCCTTATGAAAAGTCCAGGGGACTGGCATTCGCGGGGCCGTCCCGACGGGGAGAGTTCCCGGCTTTTCCCGCCGATTAATCTCTGGTAACAAAGCAGGGAGAACTCTTGCCCTTCGGGTTTTACCGTGATTCGCTTTCTTGAAAGTTTAGCATTTTGCTAGGGAAGATCTTTGATGATGATGAACGCCAAAAGAGCCGTGATATATTGCCGCGTAAGCACCCCGATTGACTAGAGAGAGAGAGAAGACAAGCCTTAAAACTCAAAAGAGGGCTTGTGAAGAATATTGCCAGCAGAAGTGTAATCCTACCCATTAATCAAGCCATCGAAATTAGTAGTCGCTGACTGTTCGTATCGGAACCCATTTCGGTAATACGGATTTGAAATTCATTCGCAATTTGAGATTAGTCAATTCCAGTCTTAAGCTAGGATCACACCCTTGTAGTACCTCCATCTCCGGAGTACACTGACTGGTGATGAAGAAACGACTCCTGATCTTCTCAGTATCCGCCGTTGCAGTCCTGCTGGTTGGCATCTTAATCGCTTCACGCCCCGCCGCCGTCATTGAAGTAACCCAGTCGGACATGGAACAAGCGGCAGAGTCCCAGGACGGTCTGATAATTCGAGATGTTATCGTCTCCCAGGGCGACACATTTACTATAAAACTATACGCCGCCGGCAGTGCTGGAATGCGTTGGAGTGTTAGTTTCACCAATCCGGCAGTTGCCAGACAGGACGGTGCGCGGGAATTCACCGGGGGATTCATCTTCGGTGGTCGGGGCGGCGAGGAATGGACTTTTAAGGCGGTTGGAGTCGGTACCGCCGTGATCTCCATGTCATACGCCTCGGTAGGCGTCTTTGACACCCCACCGCCGGTTATCAATAGACTAAAGATCAACGTGACTGTGGAATAAACGGCATCGTCCATGCCCCCCACATCAAACTCAAACAGAAGAACGTTGCCATCTTGGTCGTGTCATACCGGGATCGTGCCGGGAAGCATTCAGACTGACACCTAAACACATCATTCTATCCGGCTGTTTCTAGTCGCCTTCCACCCAGAGCTGATACTTGACGATACATTTACCCGGTCAACATAGGCGCCTGTTTCGCGCCTGCCAACGATATATGTATTATACTCTTGACATTTTGTATAGTATAGGTTACTATTATGCTGATAATACAAATCGGAGGTGTGATATGGCCCCTTTACAAAAAAGAGCATTGTACAGCCTGATAACAGGAATCGTACTAGTCGTTGTCCTCGTTGTTATCTTGATTTCACAGGGAAGTGTTGACGCATTTGAGACAGATCTGAATATAAGACTGATCACCTATGCGATCTTTATCGGCATTCCATTGATCTACTTGATATTGGTGGACATTACACTAAGGAAAACAACGCAGATTGACGAAAGAGATATCCTGATTAAAGAAAGATCTCACCGCATTCAATGGGTTGCGACGATATTGACCATTGTGACCTGGACTATAGCCTTGACAGAAATCTATCAGGATCAAGGCCAGGTTCCCATCGTATTTTTGACCCTGATATTCATCTCAATATTGGTTATCACTCCGATCGCGCAATCGCTCGGTATTTTAATAGGCTACTGGGAAATGAACCGAAATGGGTAAAATAACCAATCGCATTCGGCGACTCCGTTTTGAACAAAGTGAAATGACTCAAGATGAGCTTGCTAAACGTGCCGGCTGTACCCGGCAAACTATTATTGCACTGGAGCAGGACAAATACGTGCCATCTATCGAACTGGCTTATAGGGTCGCCAAAGCCCTCGCCACCCCTATTGAAGCAGTATTTCTACATGAAGAGTGACGTACTACTTATTCCGAATACTGGCTTTCCCAACGTTTGACGTCTATTCAGTCCATCTTACTATTGTAGCGTTCCACTCTCCCGCTTAATAATAAAGATTCAACCAGCATGGGCAGGATAAACAACACGGAATAAACAACGGCTAACGGTGTAATTAGAACTTGACCGATGAAAAATCCTCCACCGTTGTCGGGTGAGAGTAAAACGTAGGTTATCGCCCAAAGTAAATAACCGATGATGAAACCGACACCCTGGATGGTTCGCCCCAGATAGAAATTGTGTGCCCCTGTCGGCCATAACAAGAATAACAACAAATAGGCCGTTTCCAGGCTTTTTTTGGATTTATTCATTGTATTGATACCATACCATAAGCTTCCCATTTCCATCTTATCACGACGTTTTATACCGCCCAAACCACCAGGTTCAACGAACTGTCATCACAGGCTTTATCATGTCACAACATGGTTAAAAAACGGGAGGGACATCTTTTTGGTCTATCTTGTCAATACAGCGAATTCTGTCTTTCGCTTAAATTTGGAAATGGGAACTTTTCAGGGAGGATGGCGTACTGCTGGCTTTCACCGCCATCGTCACCGAGATATCTCCGGGGCTATCAAGTATCGTTATGTTTTTTGTAGCAGCAGTTAAAACTGCTGGACAATTGTGCCGTAACAAAGCAGATTCCTCAACAGGTGGTTACCTGTCCAGACCGCTCATTACAATACCAGCATACTATCTCCGAAGCTGAAAAACCGATACTCTTCCGCCACCGCCGCCTCGTAAGCATCCTTCACCTTGTCCCACCCGGCAAAAGCCGCTGTCAGCATCAAAGGCGTACCGCACGGCAGGTGAAAGTTGGTTATCAACCTGTCTATCACCTTATATTCAAATCCTGGCAATATGAACAGCTCCACCCAGCCTTCAAACGGTTCCAACGGCAGTCCGGCGGTTTTCGCCGCCCACTCCAGTGTCCTCACCGCCGAAGTCCCCACGCCGTACACTCTGCCGCCATTGGCTTTGACCTCATTGATCGCCGCCGCCGTTTCCGCCGGCAGATAGGCAAATTCTTTATGGATCGGATGCCGGGCCGGGTCTTCTTCCTTGACCGGTCGGAAGGTATCCAGACCGATATGCAAGGTTACAAACAACAGTTTAATTCCTTTGGACTCAATGGATTTCAATAGTTCCGGCGTAAAGTGCAGTCCGGCAGTCGGTGCCGCCACGCTGCCCCTGATGCGTGAATAAACCGTCTGATAGCGTTCCGGCTCATCCAGGCGGTGATGGATGTACGGCGGCAAGGCTAATATGCCCAATTCTTCCAGACGTGCTTCATCGGAGAACCGGATATCTGCAATCCCCTCTTCGCTCTTGGACAACACCTCAAAATTAACCCCGCTGTCCCCTCCGGTTTGGTCATGCAGTTCAACTACCGTGCCGCCACCGAGTTTTTTAGCCGGCT